>JACMNP010000094.1 GCA_014378495.1 Methylotenera sp.
AGGTATCGGTGGCTTGCCGCGTGGCCGTGTGATTGAAATTTACGGTCCTGAATCATCAGGTAAAACCACCTTAACCCTTTCAGTGATTGCACAAATGCAAAAAACTGGCGGCGTTGCTGCGTTTATTGATGCGGAACATGCTCTAGACCCACAATATGCCGCTAAATTAGGTGTAAACGTACCAGACTTATTGATTTCTCAACCAGATACCGGCGAGCAAGCGCTTGAAATTGTAGATATGTTGGTGCGTTCAGGTTCTGTTGACATTGTAGTAGTCGACTCTGTTGCGGCACTGACCCCGCGCGCTGAAATTGAAGGCGAAATGGGCGACAGCCACATGGGCTTACAAGCGCGTTTAATGAGCCAAGCCTTACGTAAACTGACTGGTAACATCAAACGTACTAATACGATGGTAATTTTCATTAACCAGATTCGTATGAAAATCGGCGTGATGTTTGGTAGCCCAGAAACGACTACTGGTGGTAATGCACTTAAGTTTTATGCGTCTGTACGTTTGGATATTCGCCGCACTGGTGCGATTAAAAAAGGTGATGAAGTCATCGGCTCTGAAACACGTGTAAAAGTGATTAAAAACAAAGTCGCGCCACCATTTAAACAAGCTGAATTTGACATTTTGTATGGCGAAGGCATTTCACGTGAAGGTGAAATCATCGAGCTAGGCGTGAATGCAAAATTTGTTGAAAAAGCTGGTGCTTGGTATAGCTACAATGGCGAAAAAATTGGTCAAGGTAAAGATAACTCACGTGACTATTTAAAAGCGCATCCATCAATTGCTAACGAAATTGATGCGAAGATTCGTGCCAATATTAAAGCCTTAGCTGAAGCAATGCCTGCGGTACGTTCTGAAGAAGATTAATCGTTTCAGCGAGGCAATGTCATCGACTTTCAACCCAAAAGCTTGCGGCAGCGAGCGCTAGATTACCTAGGAAAACGTGAGTATTCCTACGTTGAGCTAGGTAAAAAACTCAAACCTTTTGCTGAAGAAACCGATGATATTGCAGGAATTTTAGATGATTTTAAAGCGCGTGGTTGGCTGAGCGATGCGCGCTTTACTGAACAACTAGTACACGCAAGACAAAATAAGTTTGGCAGTGCAAGAGTCGCTAATGAGCTGCGCGAAAAAGGCGTTGACGACGAGTTAATTGCCAGCGCAGTGGCAGCCGTCAAAATAAATGAGCTTGAGCATGCACGTGAAATATGCAGGAAAAAATACAAAGAAAGCCCTAAAAGCCGAGAAGATTGGGCAAGGCAAGCAAGATTTTTACAAAGCCGTGGATTTGGCTTTGATATTATTAAAAAAGCGTTAAATACTAAATTAGAAGAGAACCTGTAGGAGCGACGCCCTCGTCGCGAGTTTGATAGCTTTATCGGCACGGGGTCGTGCCTCCTACAAAACAGATGAATTAAAACATGACGATTAAACTAAGTAGCAACCCTAGCAGCAACGAAATCCGAACCGCATTTCTTGATTTTTTCGCCTCCAAAGGCCATCAAATCGTTGCGTCTAGCTCATTAGTACCGCATGGCGACCCTACCCTGCTATTCACTAACGCGGGCATGAACCAATTTAAAGATGTTTTCCTCGGCTTTGATAAACGCCCATATACGCGCGCAACTACCAGCCAAAAATGTGTACGTGCTGGCGGCAAGCATAATGACCTTGAAAACGTAGGTTATACCGCCCGCCATCACACTTTTTTTGAAATGCTGGGTAACTTTAGTTTTGGCGACTACTTTAAACAGGATGCCATCGCTTACGCATGGGAACTGCTCACAGAAGTTTTTAAATTACCAAAAGATAAACTCACCGTTACCGTATATGCCGATGATGATGAAGCTTACAACATTTGGCATAACACCATAGGCGTGCCCGCCGAACGTATTATTCGTATTGGTGATAACAAAGGTGCGCGCTACGCCTCTGACAACTTCTGGATGATGGGCGATACCGGCCCATGCGGACCATGTACTGAGATTTTTTATGATCACGGCGAAAGTCATTTTGGCGGCCCACCTGGCAGCCCTGATGAAGATGGCGATCGTTTCATCGAAATTTGGAATAACGTCTTCATGCAGTTCAACCGCGATGAAGCTGGTGTCATGCACCCCTTACCTAAACCTAGCGTCGATACTGGCATGGGTTTAGAGCGCTTATCAGCGGTATTGCAACATGTACATGCTAACTATGAGATTGATTTATTCAAAGATTTAATTAGCGTAGCTGCTTACGTAACAGAAACAACGGAATTTGATAGCCCTTCACTTAAAGTGCTTGCCGACCATATCCGTGCTTGTTCATTTTTATTAGCCGATGGAGTGATTCCAGGCAATGAAGGGCGTGGATATGTTCTGCGTCGCATTATTCGCCGCGCTATACGCCACGGATATAAACTTGGGGTTCGGAAAGCATTTTTCTACAAAATGGTTGATGAATTAGTTACTTTAATGGGAACAGCATATTCAGAACTAGTTAAGAATAGAGAGCGAATTAAAGAAGTTTTAAGACAAGAAGAAGACCGCTTTTTTGAAACTATTGAAAATGGCATGGCTATTTTGGAGACTGAGCTAGCCAATACCAAAGATATATTTAATGGTGAAACCGCATTCAAACTGCATGATACCTACGGTTTTCCACTCGACTTAACTGCTGATATTTGTCGCGAACGTGATATCTCTGTAGATAGCGCCGCATTTGATGCCGCAATGACACGCCAAAAAGAACAGGCACGTTCTGCGGGTAAATTCAAAATGGCAGCCAACTTGGATTATAACGGCGCTAACACAGACTTCAAAGGCTATGACACCCTAGAAACTAACGCAAAAGTTTTAGCTTTATACAAAGACAGCGTTTCAGTAAGTAGCTTGAATGAAGGTGATTTAGGCATCGTCGTATTAGATACCACACCGTTCTACGCAGAGTCTGGTGGTCAGGTGGGTGATATTGGTGAGCTTCGTAGTACTGATGGCATTTTCGCAGTGGAAGATACGCAGAAGATACAGGCTGCTGTATTTGGTCATCATGGCACACTCAAAACTGGCAACTTAAAACTGGGTGACCAAATTACAGCCAAAGTGAATATGCAAGCCCGCGCCAATAGCATGCGCAACCATTCTGCGACGCATTTAATGCACAAAGCATTGCGTGAAGTATTGGGCGCACATGTGCAGCAAAAAGGCTCATTAGTCGACACTGAAAAAACACGTTTTGACTTTGTGCATAACGCACCGATGACTGATGCAGAAATCGCGCGTGTCGAGCAAATCGTCAATGCTGAAATTCTTGCTAATGCAGCCACGCAAGCAAGAGTGATGGATATTGAATCTGCACAAAAAACGGGCGCGATGATGTTGTTCGGTGAAAAATATGGCGACGAAGTACGTGTGCTGGATATCGGCTCATCACGTGAGTTATGCGGTGGCACCCATGTAAGCCGCACTGGTGATATTGGGCTATTTAAGATTTTTAGTGAATCCGGCGTAGCTGCTGGCGTACGCCGTTTAGAGGCCACGACTGGCGAAGGTGCACTGAAGTTGATTAACGAACAGCAAGCTTTGATTGCGCAATTAGCGAGCACGCTTAAAGCCCCTGCGCATGAACTTGCCAACAAAGCCATTCAGCTATCGGACAATATCAAGTCATTAGAAAAAGAATTGGCCCGTTTGAAGTCTAAACTTGCATCATCTCAAGGTGATGATTTAGCTCAGCAGGCGCTCGATATTGCTGGGGTGAAAGTGTTAGCCGCAACGCTAGATGGCGCTAACGCAGAAACGTTGCGTGAGACTATGGATAAGTTGAAAGACAAACTAAAATCTGCTGCAATCGTGCTAGCCAGTGTCAATGACGGTAAAGTGAGCTTAGCTGCAGGCGTTACAGCAGACTTAATCGGTAAAATAAAGGCCGGCGAATTAGTTAACTTCGTTGCGCTGCAAGTGGGTGGCAAAGGTGGCGGCAAACCAGATATGGCGATGGCAGGTGGTACAGATGCCAGCAAATTGCCACAGGCACTTGCCAGTGTCAATGAATGGATTTCTGGTAAGTTGGCTTAACAACATAGTTAGGCAGTAGTTGTAATTCAGTAAAGTTTAAGTCAAATAAAATTTAATTAGCGTAATTTAAAAGAGTTAAAAATGGCATTAATTGTACAAAAATATGGCGGTACCTCAGTTGCAAATCCAGAGCGCATTCGCAATGTAGCACGCCGTGTGGCACGCTATAAAGCGATGGGGCATCAAATTGTAGTGGTCGTTTCTGCGATGTCTGGCGAAACTAATCGGCTCATTTCACTAGCGAAAGAGTTGATGGAAGATCCAGATCCGCGCGAGTTGGATGCAATCGTCTCAACTGGCGTGCAAGTCACTATCGGCATGACAGCACTGGCTTTAATCGAGCTTGGTATCAAAGCGAAAAGCTACACTGGTGCACAAGTTAAAATATTAACCGACGATGCACATACCAAAGCGCGCATTTTAAATATTAACCAACACAACCTTAAAGCGGATTTAGATGCAGGCTATGTCTGCGTGGTGGCTGGCTTCCAAGGCGTTGATGCGGATGGCAACATTACCACGCTTGGCCGCGGTGGCTCTGATACCACAGGCGTTGCGCTCGCAGCCGCATTAGGCGCTGACGAATGCCAGATCTATACGGATGTTGATGGTGTTTATACGACAGACCCTAGAGTCGTACCTGAAGCGCGCCGCTTGAAATCAATCACATTTGAAGAAATGCTCGAGTTAGCAAGTCAAGGCTCAAAAGTATTACAAATACGCTCTGTAGAATTTGCAGGCAAATATAAAGTTAAATTACGTGTGCTTTCTAGCTTTGAAGAAGAAGGCGACGGAACTCTGATTACATTTGAAGAAGATGGCAAGGACAACGACATGGAAGAACCAATTATCTCAGGTATCGCGTTTAACCGTGATGA
>JACMNP010000095.1 GCA_014378495.1 Methylotenera sp.
AACTAATAGAGTCATCTGGTGGAAAAGTAAGTGGTAGTATCTCTAAAAAAACGGATTATGTGATTGCAGGAAGTGATGCTGGTAGCAAGCTTGATAAGGCTCAAGAGCTAGGTTTAGCTATCCTAGACGAAGCTGCCTTTACTGCGCTTTTAGTTTGATTACTGAAGATGAAATGCTCGCATGAATAATCAGGATTATCATCAGTATCTTAACCCCGTGATTGCGATCGCAAAAGCCGCTGGTGCAGCCATTATGCAAGTCTATTCCACAGATTTTAATGTAGTAAAAAAAGAAGACAATTCGCCACTCACACAAGCTGACCTAGCCGCACATGATCTGATTGGTTCTGCCTTAACTAAAATGACACCAAGTATCCCAATTTTATCGGAGGAATCCGAAGCGATTGATTATGAAATACGTAAAGGTTGGCAGCAATATTGGCTTATAGATCCATTAGATGGTACTCGTGAGTTTGTAAAACGCAATGGTGAATTTACGGTGAATATTGCCTTAATAAATTTGCATAAATCGGTGCTTGGAGTAGTTTATGCACCAGTCACTGAAGTTTTATATTACGCAATACACAATAGCGGTGCCTATAAACAAATTAAATTTGGTGCTGCTGTTAATATTAACAATCGTCCGTTAGATTTAAATTTGCCAATAGTGGCGGGTAGCCGCTCGCATACTGATGAAAAAATGCATAGTTTCATGCAGAACCTAGCAGACAGGACTGGTGTTAAGCCTGAACTTATCCGTATGGGAAGCTCTCTAAAAATTTGCTTAGTGGCGGAGGGGCTTGCGGACGTTTATCCTAGACTTGGGCCAACTTCAGAATGGGATACTGCTGCGGCACATTGTATTTTAAATGAAGCTGGTGGCGATATTGTGGATGAGCTTGGGGATAGTTTGCTTTACAACACGAAATACTCTTTGCTAAATCCATTTTTCTTTGCAAAAAGTGATGCTCAGCATAACTGGGCCGATTATTTATAAGTTAAGTTTTATGCGTTAAGTGCTAGGGTTTATAAACGAAGTAAATATTTTAACTAGAAAAATTAGAAAGAAATCATATGAAATTGCAATACATTAAATCAAACCAAGTTAAGTTACAAATAGCTTTAAGTTCTATTTTTATCGCATTATTCTTTAACAATGTTTATGCAATGAGCCCAGAAATTTCTGCCTGTAATCTAGCGATTGAAAAGGGGGATACTAGCGCAGCATTAGTACAAGCGGGTAAATTATTAGCCAGTAATAAAAATGATAAAGATGGTTTAATTTGTGAAGGTCGCGCCCTAGCAGGTAAAGGCGACTTTAAAGCTGCACTTAATTCATTTAATGCAGCAAATACACAGGCTAAGGATGTTTTTGATAAAACAATTACTACATTACTCATTGGTAATACTCACAATGCTCTCAAACAATATGACCAAGCAGTTGCAAGTTACCAACAAACCATTGTGAATGCGAAAGCAGCTAATAATCAGGGATTTGAGCGTTTAGCACATAATGCAATTGGCGATGCTTATTCAGAAGAGAATAAATTAGATTTAGCACTCCCTGAGTATACTTTGGGTAGTAAGCTTGCTGCGAATGATAACGAACGTGGAGAAAGTTATGAAAAAATTGCACTGTTACACCACAATCTAAATCAAAATAGCTTGGCACTCGAGTATCAAATTAAAGCTTATTTAATGAATGAGACCGCTGGTAATTTAGATCAATATGCTCACTCAAGTATTGAATTAGGTCGTTATTATCTTATTGAAAAAAACTACACTAGCGCAGAAAATGTATTAAATAAAGTGATTAAATTTGCCAAAGAACAGGGCGGTGCTTATTACGAGGCGCAAGGTAGCTATGTGCTCGCTAAGCTTAAAGTGGCAACTGGTGATATCCCTACCGCTAAAGCATTAGTAGAGCATGCCAAGTTAATTGCTAAAGATACAAATGATAAAGCTTTAAATCAAGAAATTGATGATGAAACTAAAGGTTTATTTAATTAATACTTACAAATAGCTGTAAGGAAATGAATCTAATCACGACTAATTACTAGTATAGATAATATATTATTAATTTTACTCAGGCATAGTCATGATTATTCAAACTAAAGCAGACATTCTTCCCTCAGAAATCACACCCAAAGAAGTATTTGATAATAGGCGTGAGTTTATTCAGCGAGCTGGCTTTGGACTGTTAGCTGGCTCTGTAGCAATGTTAAGTAATCCTTTAAACGCAGCCAGTTTAAGTTCAGGCACTTTGGGTTCTGGCGCTGTAGGTTCTGGCACAACAGAGGGCGCCGGTAGATTAATAGGGCGTGCAAATGCGCCAACATCAAGTAAAGCAATCGCGCTTGGACCACATCAAAAAATAGCAGGTTATTCTAAAACATTATACGGGGCTGGTGAGAAGCTAACGTCTTATAACGATGTTACTACTTATAATAATTACTATGAGTTTGGTACAGATAAAGCTGAGCCAGCAGTTAACTCAAAGTTATTTAAACCACGTCCATGGACAGTAAGTATTGAGGGCGAAGTCAAAAAAAATAAAGTCATTAGTATTGATGATCTTTACAAACTAGCACCGCTAGAAGAGCGTATTTACCGTATGCGCTGTGTTGAGGGTTGGTCTATGGTTATTCCATGGATTGGTCTTCCGCTCGCGCAACTGATTAAGTGGGCTGAGCCAAATTCAAACGCTAAATATATAGAGTTTATTTCCATGGCAGATCCACAACAAATGCCTGGTGTGAATATTCCTGTACTTGATTGGCCATATACTGAAGGTTTACGTATGGATGAGGCGATGAATCCTCTTGCCATTATGGCTGTTGGCTTATATGGAGAGCAATTACCTAATCAAAACGGTGCACCTCTGCGATTGGTAACCCCATGGAAATATGGCTTTAAGGGCGCAAAAGCGATTGTCAAAATTCGTTTTACTGACAAAATGCCAATCACTAGCTGGATGAAAGCGGGCCCAAATGAGTATGGCTTTTATGCGAATGTGAATCCGCTAGTTGAGCATCCTCGTTGGACACAATCATCAGAAAAGCGTATTGGTGCAGGTTTATTCGCTGGGCGTATTAAAACACAAATGTTTAATGGTTACACAGAGCAAGTAGGGCAGATGTATGCTGGTTTAGATTTGCGTAAAAACTTTTAAGGTCATAGGCAAATGTCTAATAATCTCAGCACTATTCAAGTTTTTAGTACCCTAAAACTCTTAATTACCGCACCTAGTAAAAAACAAATATCAGGGATTAAAATCTTTGTTTTTTTGTTTACACTCATCCCACTAGCAAGATTAATCTGGTTAGGATTTCAAGATGATTTATCTGCCAACCCTATTGAGTTTATAGAGCGTTCAACAGGATTTTGGGCGCTGTTCATTTTACTTGTAACATTAACCCTAACGCCTATTAAGCTACTTACTGGTCGTGCCTGGCAAGTTCAGCTTCGTCGCATGTTGGGTTTGTTTATGTTCTTTTATGTTTGCTTACATATTATTACTTATATATGGCTAGACTTTGCTTTCAACTGGGTAGACATCACTAAAGATATCGTTAAGCATCCTCGAATTCTAGTTGGTTTTGCTGCTTTCGTATTAGCAATTCCATTAGCAATAACCTCTAACAATGCCATGATTAAGCGCCTGCGTGAACGTTGGAAACAATTACATCAATTAGTTTACGTAATTGCGATTTTAGGCGTTGTACATTTTTGGTGGTTGGTTAAAAAAGATATACGTGAGCCATTACTCTATGCAGTGATTTTGGCAATATTAATGGGTATTAGAATTTACTATAAAAAATTCGCTAAAAAATCAACTAATAAGCCTGTAAAAAATCCTGTAATGGGTTCTAGTTCATAATCCAAATTTACTATTGTTAAATTTTCTGAGATTCTATATTAGCTATTAATAAAATGAGTAATCTATAAAGTCTACTCAAAAGCGTGCTGAGAAATTAGCAGGCTTTTTTATTGACCTATTTGTTTATTTGGTTTCCCCTGTAAGTATCTAATCTTCTTTGCGACTAATTAATGTAAAGCATTGAAATCAATGGCTTTAGTAATAACCATAATTAATGAAATCAAAGTAGCTGATTAAATCTAAGGGAGATTTAAATGAATAACTGTAATATCACTACGTGTAGTGTCAACCTATATAAAAAATTAATCAGCTATCTCAATTTCTTTGCAGATAGTATTCCGCAACTATTTTTACGACTGTTGCTAGCTTGGGAATATGGTGAATCAGGTTTTGAAAAACTACATGGTACTAACTGGTTTGCCGATTTAACTTTCCCATTCCCATTTAATTTATTACCACCTGAAGTGAGTTGGGCTGTTTCTACTTTTTTTGAAATAGTAGGTGCTTTTGCTTTGCTGTTTGGCTTCGCTACACGCTTTTTCTCTATCTCATTGATTGTGCTTACATTGGTCGCCATTGCTTCTGTACATTGGCCAGCACATTGGACACATATTAGTGAGCTACTCTCAGGTTATCGCATTATTGATGAAAATAACGATGGTTTTGGTAACTATAAATTACCAGTCATTTATATTGTGATGTTTTTACCGCTGTTATTTGGTGGCGCTGGTAAATTGAGTGTGGATTATTTATTAAAAAAGAAATATAGCTAATATTCCCTGACAAATATTTAATAACTTAAAAAAAGCTGTATGTAGTGCTGCATACAGCTTTTTTATTAGTAGTGTTATTTCAACTTAGCTAGCTTCAATGTATCTTGGTCAAATTTCACTCTTATGGTTGCGTAAACACCTTTTGCTCGAAATTGCGCATCGTTAAAGTCACCATCATTAAAGCCTAGTACGTTATAACCCACTGATAACCAAGAGTTTTCCATTACACGATAACCCACTGAAGCACCAACACCAAACACATGTACTTTGCTCTTCCAGGAGTTTAAAACTGAAGCATGTGTACCAATATCCCATTTGCTTGTGATGTCATAACGTAGTTCAGTAGAAATCAAATCTGTGTAGCCTGTGTAATCTGTAGCATCAATTTTATCTAACACATATTTAGCGCCATATTGCATTGAGATTTGCGTACGATGGTTAGGCATATAGTTGAGGTTAAGATTGTTCACCAATTTAAAAGCACGTGAATTGGTAAGTAGGTCTTGTTGCTTTTCGCCAATGAAGTCTAAGCGATCTAAGAAAATCCATTTAGCATTAAGTTGACGCTCTGCATAAGATAATCTTGCATCAAACTTACTATTGCGTAATCCAGTATCTGACTTGCTGTCGTTTAATATAAATCCTGCAGCCATTGCACGACCTTGATCTAGCGTGCGTAACGCACCCAAGATGAGGTTTAATTTATCTTCAGTGACTGCATTTCTGATTTCTATGCGGGCGTTACTGCTAAATGAAGCATTCGTATAATTTACTCCTGTGCTAAAAGCAGTGAAATCTCCAGTATTATTGCCCGAAGCGTTGCCATAAGTGAGTGGTACATTTACATTAATAGGGGTAACGCTATTATTAATATTACCAGTGCTGCTTGTACCTATGGCATTGTTAGAGCCAGCAATAGTTTGTGATCGATCTAAACCGAAGTCAGATTGCCAATGGTCATTTATTTGCCATTTATGTAACAAACCTAAATTAGCAAAAGTTCGGCTAGCATCTTGCGCTATTTGGTTTCCTAGTGAAGCAGTTGCCTCACCACCAGTCCAAGGTTGTGTGCGCATACCAATACGACTCATGTCGGCTTTGAAGTTATCGCCCCAAGCGAATTCATGCTCGGCAAAAGCGCTAGTTTTTTCTGTGAGTTTATAGTCTGCTCCTAAAATCAATCGATCAGGAAAATCAACACTGTCAGATTGCCCAAAGCCTAACTCTGTTCCGGCTCTTAAGGTTAATTTTTTATCAAGCATGCCATAACTGACACCTGCAATCGCTTGTTTGCTATCATGCATTAAGCCTGCACCATCAGTATCTTTAGCTAAACGGCCACCATAATAAGTATTTAAATCCCCTAGTTTTTGATCTATGCGCGTTTCAGCAAACTCACGGCTTGCATTAGTATCTAAGCCATCTTGACGATAAGCTTGACCTTGTAATTGCATTGCATCATTGAGTTTTAAGCGACCTTCAGCACCAATTTTACGTGTGCCAGTTTCTGAACCCGCTTGCTGGCCTAACCCAAAACCAGAGTCCTGCTGTCTGACGTAGGCTTTAACATCCAAGCTTTCACTTTGATGTACCACTTCAGCTAGATAAGCATTGCCATTGGATGCAGTGCCAGAAATAGTTTTATCGCTATTAGCAAGTTCTCCGCGTATTTTAGTTTTTTCGTCAATTTGGTATTGACCATCTATGCCATGTAAATTGCCTGTAGCACCCACATTGCCTTCATGTACTAAGGTTGCACCTATTTCGCTGTTAAGACTTGGTTTAAAGCTAGCACGTCCGCCATAAGTTAATTTTTCATCGTTATTATCTGCAGATTCATACTCCGCAATAATATATACGGGGTTAAAGCTTTCATCACGACTCATGATAGGCTCTTTAAAAAATATCGTGCCTAAGTTGTAATCAATGTCGTAATCTAAAAATCTAGAGAGTGTTCTGCTACTCACGATGACTTCTGATTGAAAGCGGTCGCGTACATCGATGCGGATTTTATCGGTATTCTCAGTAATATTAGTACGAGACAAATGATACAAGCCAGAAGTGCCTTCACCACGAATTTCATCTCTTACATAACCTTGATTACTCATTGTAGCAAAAGCGTTATAGCCGAATTTTTCATTTTTAAATTCAGATTTAATACCGTTCACAGTACGGCTGTAACGTGAGAGCTCAGTAACTGTTAAGCCCGTATCAAAATCACCAAACATGGCATAAAACTGTTTACGCTCAATTTTTACATACAGTTTACGTGCGCTAGGGGCATCGAAATAAGGTTGGGTTGCATCTGCATATAAAGTGTAATAACGATTTGGATCTATAGCTTGTTTCAAGTTATCTATTGATCCTGCGGCACCTTTTTCTTTAGCAGTATCGTAGGCAGCGGTAATTAAAAATTCACCTTTTACTGTTCCTTTTGCATAAAAAGCGAGTTGATTATTATCAAATAACTGATCTTCAGGGCCTGCAGTTTTAAGCGCTTGTATGTTGCCAGATAAGTTTTTTTGTCCAACGGTACCTTGACCAAAGCCGACTAATATCCAATCTCGCTGACCTGGTGCTAGCCAATTTCGTAGTTCTTGTTTACGGCGATTATTAAATTCAAAATTCATCACCACTTCGCCCGTTTGCGTTGTGGGTGCTAGTTCAATGTAAGCGATACCGTCTTCACCAATTTCATAAATTGGTTTATTTTCTAGTGTAGAAGAGAGCGGGGCGAGCTGCATAGCGGCTAATAAGCTTGCAGATTCATAAGGAGCGTTTAGTTGATAGGTCCCATTGACCCCGCGACGTGCTGGCTTACCATCAATATCTAAAAAGCGAATAGCGATGACTGGTTTAGTTTTACCATCAGCAATCAAATGTGATTTTTCAGGGATAAATATAGCTTTATCTGGTCCAGAAGCATAATGAATAATGCGGGTTTCATCTGAAACTGTCTTGCCATCTTTATCACTAATCGTCACCTCTATGTTGTTGTCACCTTCTTTAATACTCACGCCACTCCAAGTAGATAAACTCACTGTTTTTGCAGTATTTTGTACCATCCCGTCATAATTAAGTGGGCTAACTACGAGCCCATTGATTTTGATAGCGATTTTTTGGCTTGCTACAGTCTTAACTGCAATTTTGATAACAGGGATAGCAGGCTGGAATGTACTGAGTGGATGTAACCATTCATTACCAGGCGCTACTGTGGCAATCCAATCTGCATTGTAAGGAAGTTTTTCTACCAACTGGACTCTGTTACTTGCCAATGGTGCTGGTAAGTTTTTAGGGATTCCTTTGTCAGCAATGATTTCAGATTTTTTTGTACTTATTATTTCTACAGGTTGATTAACCGTTTGATTGTTAATTTTGCTGCTATCTGCGGGTGTATTCGAAATAATGTTTTCTGGCGATTGAGTCGTTACTCCTTGTGTTAGAGGTAGAGGCGTTATTGCTGCTGAAGCAGTTTTAATTTTATGCAAATAGAAATCTGCACGCCATAATGAGCCTGCACGTAGATTGACGAATTGTGAAAATTTACGCCCTGCAAAACGACTATTATCACCTGCACTGATTATTTCATATTCATCGCTAATGGAATCTAAATCAAGTTGTACTACATGTGTACCAGGACGAATATTGTCCGCATGCCATTGACCTTGACTATCCGTAATGATGTAAGTACCGTCTTCAAGCACAATACGTACGCCTTTAACGCCGACTAACTTAGTATTGTTATCGATCATTTCATCTGTTACTTCATTGCAATCACACGCCATTACGCTGCCTACTAAAATTGCCCGAGATTTAAATAAGTCTTCACGTACAGTAATTGTTGCGCGCCCAGTATTTGAACTGTGACTACTGGAAAATGCAATATTCTCCGCTTTACCCACTTTTGCACCTACAGTCACTTCCGCTACGTATTTAAGTATTACCGTTGCGCCACCAGCCAAATTGCCGATATTAAATTTAAGCGTGCGACCATCTCCTGCAATTATTGGTTCTGCAATAGCTAAGGCTTCTAATCTGACGGATTTTTTTGCATAGCGGAAACCAGCAGGTAGCACATCGGCAATGTCGACATTAAAAGCAGTGCCAGCGGTATTATTTTTAATGGTGATCACATAAGGCACGAACTCACCTTCGCCTACTACTGATTTGCTAGCACTTTTAGTGATTTGTAATGCGCCACTGCTAGGGTCTAGGGGCACATCTATTTGTAAAGGTGGCCCCGCTTGTAATTGAAATGGTTCGCCGCGTGAGCCTATCAATAAGGCAAACGGTGCACCAGGTAAAGCTTGCAAAGTAGCATTTGAAACACTAGACGCAAAACTGTGCGTTGCTGGCGGGGTGATAAGTAGTTTATAAGTCCCAGCGGCGACACGTGGAAAACGGTAGCCGCCTAATACCATGGCTGCATCACATACGGTATTACCTCCAGAGATGACTGGCTGTGCGAGCACCGTCACACCGTTATCGCAAAATACTGTGGCTGGTAAATTCGTTGCAGTATCAATTAAAGTCACACTGGCACCATTGATACCTACGCCAGTAGTCGAATCAAATAACCGGCCAAATGGATCAAATAGTGCATTAGTGACTTCAGTGGGACTAGCGTCTAATGCATCCGTGTAAGTTGCTGCTACTTTTTGGTTACTTGCAATATTAAGTGCGCAATTATTAGCAACTACTGCGCTGGCAACGGATTGAATATAACCAATAAAAACACCTGTACTCACGCCTGTTTCCGCTAAGGTCAGTGTTTCGGTATCTCCAGTTAGGGTAGTCACTGTTATCAACAAAGTGTCTATGGCGGTACTATTTAAGTTTTGGTCAAAATCAGTGACTCGAATAAAAATAGGGTCGCCACTTGCATATTGTGTGACTGGTGCTAAGCGCACGCTTGCTAATGCAATGGGTGATGATGGAGGGCCAATATAAGTAGGTGCAGGCAGTGTGCCACCATTACATTGCGTAGGATTAACATTGACTAAGCTGCCAAAAGAGCCGCTACTCACATATTGTAAAAACTCAATTTTACCTGACGTACGGCCAGCTGTGCTGATGGTTACACTGCCTTGGCTAGTCACTGGCGTACCAACAACCTTATAATTGGCTGAGGCAGTATTGGTGATGGCGGTATTAAATGCTGTGGCAGCAAAGCTGCCATTAGAAAATGCTAAAACACAAAATGCAAAACTTATGACCAACTGCTTTATTACTAAGTGCTGAAGCACACGCTTTGTTATGGATGCTATATCTAACATCCATAACAAAGCGGACTGACCTTGCGGCCAATCTGCAATGTCACTTTTACTTACACCAACTAAGCGCAAGTAAAAAGTGAGCACAATTTTAAAACTTTTAACATCTAGCTGGCTTTAGCAAGCTACTGTATAAACGCGTTAAAATACACAGTAATATAGCTGGCCGCCGCTAGGGTGGCGCCTGCTGGCGCTGTAATAGCAGAGGTTGCTAAAGTAGGATAGTCAATGGTAATCGCTTGACCAGAGACTGTCGCGCCTGCAGTCGTCGCGTTTGCAGCAACGCCTGGCGCTGTAAAGCCTGGACCAGTACCAGCACCTGTAACAGCAGCAAACCCAGTTGCCGAAAGTGAGTTAGCCGCATTGCCACTTACGCAATTAGAGGCAGGAGTTGCACCACTATTAAGTTTAGGATCAAATACAATGCCATTGACGCCTGCTAATTGTAAAGTATCTGTGACTTGAGACAATGTTGCAGATGCACTGCCACTGTTAATAATAGTAATTGCATATTGCACAGCCGTGCCAGGAATGTTTTTCGGGCTGGAATTGCCGTTAAACGGGTCGCAAATGGTAGACACTGTTTTGTTAACGCTTAACACTGCTGTCGCGATAATATAAGTATCACTTGCAGAATGTTTAGCATCACGCAAACCATCAACTGGGGTTTCAGTACCTGCAATATCTGCAGCTACAATTTCAACACCTGCTTGCGTATTGGCTGCTGTCAATTGAGCGTTAGTATAAGACGCGCTTTGTGCGGCAACTGTACCTGTTGCATCTACTGCTTCTGCTACTAAACCTGCAGTACCTGTTTGGCCATTGGTAGCAGCTAACGGTGTATTACACACTAAGTAAACACGTTGGGAAGCATCTGCAACTAAGTTATTGATGTAACTTACTTCAGTATCTGTACCAATTTGCAAGGTTGTGTTTGCATTTGATTCTAAAAATACGCGACAAGCACTCGTTGCAAATGTAGTGACACCCGTAAACGGATCTGTAGAACCTACGACGGGATTAGTGGTAGTTAGCTTAAAGTCTTGTGTGGTATTACCGTTGTTAGTCACAGTAAACGTTAAGTAAGCTGGTGGATTAGGCAAAGGCGTAGCTGCTACTTGGTTATTTACCGCGCTCACTCGTGCGGCATCTACTTTAGCAACAGTTAAGTTGATTTTATTGTCCACTACAAAACTAGTAGCTTGAATACCTGCAACTGATGGATCATCAGAAGTAACAGGTGTCTGTGCAGTACCACCAACAGTGTAGCTAAGTGAAGCCGAGTTACTAATGATGGTGCTAGACGCCGTACCCGCCGCCCAAACTGATTGTGACATGCCAAGCAACATTGCCGCAGCAATGATACTTAACGATTTTATCTGCAAATATGCAGATTGATTTTTCCATTTCATGGTGAAACTCCTAATAAAAACGTATTTGATAAAAATTCAAAAAAATTAACGACTAAAATATTTAAAAGCAATTGCAATGATTGGTTATAAAAAACTAAGGTACTAACTATCGGTTGAATCTGGTATCGGTTGAATCTGGTGGTGCAGGTTGTGGTAGTAAAAAGCGGCGTAAATAAAAATCTGCGGGTATGCTAGAAAAAGGTTTCGTATGAATTCTCGATAATCTTGGCTGAATATTTTTTTATTTCACTTTTGCTTTAAAGCCAACTTCACTACTTTTTCCTGTGGCTAAATCGCCTTTGTATACCCAACGAATATGGCTAAAGTCGCCAGCTTGTGCAGGCCGTTCTTTACCATCTTCACCTTTAACCGTTAGTTTTTCTGCTGGGCTATATGTTTTGCCGCCATCTACCGAGTAAGTAATTTCCGTGTTATTGCCCGTTGCGCTATCACCGCTATAGGTCATATTGGCTGGAATAGGGTTGGTGATGACAATGTTTGAAATAGTCTTATCAATCGTATTTTTGAAAGTTGTGGTGTAAATGACTTCACCATCTGGGGCCACCTTTTTGGCGGGCATACGTTTGGTTTCTTTTTTGCCGTCTTTGCTAAGTACCGTAACATCTACTTCAGCTTTATTAGTAAATTCAACGCTGCCAGCAGCATGCGCTGATAACTGCAATGAGTTGAGTAAAAGAACAGATATTGCAAATTTGATAAATTTTGAAGTTTTCATGGTGAGTCTCCTGTATTAAAAAAAAGTAAAAAAATGGTTTAAGTGGTTAAATGTAATAAAGTTAATGGAATGCAAAAAATTAATTGATCGTTGCGCGAAAAGTAATAAGAAAAGTGTTTGGTGCTGGTTGGTTGCTCAAATTAACCACTACGCTATTGGCTAACGCTTGCATTGCAGGGATAGCGATCGGTGTAAATTGTGTGTCGTCAGCATCTAAGGCATCGGTTTTTGGGGTGCCACCTACTGCAATGCTATTTGCTAGGTAAGTAACATTGGTTGGCATAGGATCGGTAACCACCAAACCAGTGGCTGTACCTGCACCAGATAAAATGATCTGAAGTTGGTAATTTAGTACGGTACCAGTAGCCGCTTTACTGCAATCAACAGGGGCTGGATTGCAAGTAACAGTTTTTGTGACGTTCACAGATAAACCACTCAAAATATAACTACCTGTAGCCTGCGCCTCTGCTGAATGCATGCCTACTACGGCATCAATACCACCTGTACCAGCACCAGCTATTGTTGTACCAGGTGCCTTACCCGCCGCAGATGTAGTTGCATTTTTTGTATCTGAAGCAGCCTTTAGTTGTACATTGCCAGTACTGCCATTCGCTAACAAATTAGGTGTTTTACTTAATATATAAATAACTTGTGAGGTATTAGCTGCTAAATCTGGATCATTCACTCCAGCGTTGTACGGGGTATCTAACCCAATTTGTAGGCCTGGCACACCATTCGTTTCTAAATAAATACTGCCTGCAGTAGCATTTTGAGGATTGTAGTTGCCTCCACCAATCGCATTGTTACGGGTAAGTGAGTATGCTTCTTGCCCATTGCCAGTATTGGTTAGCAAAAAAGTAAGTGCGTCATTATCATCAGGAGAGTTGACCGAAACTGGCGCACCATCTTGCCAAGTTAGCGTAATCAATCAGCTCATCTACAACAATATTGACTGAGTTGCTCGTAATATCAGGTTGTGCAGTGCCACCTACGCTAAAGCTGGCAGTCACATTATTACTAATGACGGTACCAGCCGCAGTCCCCGTAGCCGAAGCAATATTTGAGTAAATAATTAGACTGATTGTTATTAAAACAAAATAAATTAATTTAATCAGATGGTTAGAGAGTTTCATCATTACTTAATGCGTACTTTGAAACTAACGCTGAAATTAGGGTAGGGTGCAGCTGCTGGTGCAGTATCACCATTCATTACACCAGATGGAATGAAACGAATATTAGTGACAGCAGGGTCGTAATCGCTAGTGGTGATTGGCACATATGTCCAAGTAGCACCACTATTATTTGAAAAGTCTATACAATCAGTTGTGCTACTCAGTGAAATAAAAGCGCATGTTAAGCCTCTAACAGGCGAGCCATCAGCAAATGTAAATGGCGCCACACTTGTTAAGCCACCCGTAAACATTTCAGTATTGGTTGGAATAGGATCTGTGATCGCAACGCCAGTATCGACATACCCTTGGCTAGTATTGCTAACGTTGATTGTGTAACTATCTACTGCACCAGGAATATTCTTAGGATTGGTTGCATTGTTAAATGGATCTGATACCACAGTCACGCTTTTTAAATTAAGTAATGCTGGTGGTATACGTGTCCAAGTGAGCGTTCTTGCATTAGGAACTGATGCGGTATTAAAAGAAAACTGTACTAAATCGGCCGTAGTAACTTGATAGCCAATAGTTGCGTTTGCACCTTGGTCATTAGTTAACTGATAATTATATAAAAATGAGCCATTTTCATTTAAAACGATTTGAAATGTATTAGCACCTGTAACGTTATAGGTAGGCACTGCTATATATGAAATGATAAATTGTCTGTTTGGTGCGCTGCCTTGTGTGAGATATTTAACTCTACCAGCGATAGCTGCTGGATTTAAGTCATCCCAATAGGGCATTAAAACATTAGAAACAGGTACTGTTGCTACCGTTGTGTTTGCATAAGCTGTTGAACTTGTGCCAAAGAACACCCAGCCATTACTGCCTGCTACAACTTGCGTGTAATTAGTCCCACCATAATTAAAAGTAAAACCTATCGGAATATTGCCAGAAACGCTATCGTCAGTCAGTGCTGGCGTTACGTTAGTACCTGAAAGTGTAAGATCAATCCAAGTGTAAGGCGTAGTAGGGCCAGTGACTTGATAGCTGACTGCAAACGAGTTTGTGCTGATTAGTAGTAAAAAAACACTGAAAAATAAAGTGAATAATTGTCTAACATGACTGTTTAAATTAGTCATGAATTGTCAATAAATTGTCACAAATTGTCATAATTCTGACAAATTTTGTTATGCAATCAATAGGGTTAATTAAAATAGAAGTTTTGCTAGCTTTACTAATTAGTCTATTCAACTGTTTTTGAGATGTATTTTTATTGCTATATTTAGCATAAGTTATTGAATTAATAGATATATAACCATAGTTTTTATGGCAGATATTTTTTGTTTCTGGTACGGTTTTGAGTGTCGATATAATCATATTGATTTATCAATTCTACTAAGAAAAATTAATCAAATATTATATGCAAAATGTATACCTAATCAAAGGTTTAGATAACACTTCTTAACAATCCAATTTAATATTGGATTTTATTCATTATTTAACTTGCAAATTTTGTATTTGTAACCATTAGTAACTATATGTAAAAAATAGAATGGGTTTATTTTTTAACTTGATTGATGTGAAACGGGTGGTGTGTAGTAGATTTACATTACTGAAAGAACAGATTGCCATCTCAACATGACTATATAAACTGAATTATATAGGCTAAAAGTTACTCTAATAAAGCAAATGCTTTCATTGTGAATAACTAATGAATCGTAATTGATTTAAAATTTAATTATCACGCGTTTTATGCCTTGAAAAAGTAACTTATCTACGAGTAAAATACAAAAAAGCGAAATCTAAGGACAATTATGATCTTGTCTGCAAAAGCACAAAAGGCATTCGATGATTGGGTGAGCGTTGCTGATTGGCACACAAATAATCATTATGATCGTGATAGGTTTTACAGGTTTGTGCACGCAGTCATTACATACTCCAGAAAATCCCCTATCTCTAGTGAAGATTACAATTACTTATAAAAAATAAATTTGAAGGTCGTTACGACGAGGCATTTATCAATAAGTGGGCGGCTTTTTATGGTGATCTTTATACAGAGTTGAGGCTGTTTACTGAGCTTAAATCAAAGAAAAATCACCATTTTTAA
>JACMNP010000012.1 GCA_014378495.1 Methylotenera sp.
CGAAGCATCTGGCAATCCATTAGCGATGCTCTACCCACGATTGAGCGCGGATAATCCAGTGAGTGAATTCGCATTAGCGGGCTATCTTTATAGCTTGGATTTATTCAATCATTTAGAGTTAGCACCCGCTGATTTTAATGCTTGCGGCTTACTGCAACTAGGATTTAATGTAAGAGAATTAGCGCGTATTAAAAAAGTCGCTGTGCAAAACCATTCCGTGACTATTTTAAAATATGTGAGCGCTCAAGAAGCAAGCGCGCTTTCTGGTTTAGATATTTTGCATGATGCACTTTACTTTCCTAACGCTGCATGGGTAAACCCTAGGCGCCTTTGCAAACGTTTAATAGCGCATGAAAATATTAAATTATTAACATTAACTAAATTAAATAAACTATTGAAAAATAATAATTTATTTGAATTGACTTTTGATAATGATACTAAACTCACAGCTGATACAGTGATTATTGCTAACGCTAATAATGCACAAAGCTTCAGACAATCTAGTCACATCATTACGCAGGCTATTCGTGGACAAGTCAGCAAATTGGTATTTACAGATGAAAGTCAAAAACTCAAAGTAATTGTGTGTAGCGATGGTTATTTAAGCCCAGCTATAAACAATCAACATAGTGTAGGCGCTACATTTTCAGCGGACAATATCGACTTAAACTTAAGTGATAGCGACCATATTGCTAATTTAAAAATAGTAAAAAATATCTCCGTGCAATTACATCAGTCTATCAAAAACAACTTAATAGGCGGACGCGCTTCATTCCGATGTACTACAGCAGATTACTTGCCATTAGTTGGCGAACTGCTTGATAGTGTTGCATTAAAGTCTTCACCCCCTCGCCCCAATGCATCTGTAGAATCATTGCCTTGGATCAAAGGGCTTTATATCAATGTTGCGCATGGTAGCCGAGGCTTTATCAGCGCACCGCTATGCGGAGAGCTACTTGCCAGATCAATTTGCGGGGAGACTTCATCTACTTCAGCTCAACTGATTTCACACGAACTTTTAGGCTTGCTTAATCCAAATCGATTTTTACTACGTGACCTTGGCTTAAAGCGCTTATCTAAGCTTGCGACTTAAAAAATATCTTAAAAAAATCTTTAACGCTATAGCTGTGGCTAATAGCTATGACTTAATGGTCATGCTAAAAACCAGTTAAAATAACAAGATGTCTGAATCTCTATATTTAACTGCACTAGGATATTTTCGTGCAGGCCAATTAACCGAAGCTGAGTTTACTTTTAAACAAGTACTGGCATCACAGCCTAATCATGCGGACACACATCATCTATTAGGCATTATCTGTTACCAAACTAATCGTACCGCAGAAGCCGTAACGCATATTGCGCAAGCTTTACTAATTAGACCGCGAAACCTCGATTATTTGAATAATTATGGGTTGGCATTGCGCGCCAATAATCAGCTACCAGAGGCCCTAAAAAGCTTCCAGCAAGCAGTTTTATTGCAACCTAAGGATTTAGATTTACAACTTAATATTGGTAATACTTTAATTGAATTAAACCGTTTTGAAGAAGCTGCCGGTTATTATCGTCGTGTATTGCGAATGCTACCAAAACGAGTTGATATTCGTGCAGCACTTTGCCATTGCTTATCATCTTTAGGAAATACCGCACATACACAAGGAAAATTCTTACAGGCTGAAGCATGCTTTCAGGAAGCCATATTGTTTAATTCGCAAGATTCTGCTTTATTTTACAATCTAGGGAATGCACAACGTGAACTAGGCAAGCCCGCTGAAGCGGCTAAACAGTATCAACAAGCCATCAAATTCGACCCCAATGATGCAGATATTTACAATAATTTAGGCAATGTACAGCGTGAGCTAGGGCAGTTAGATTTAGCGATTGCTAGCTATGAAAAAGCCATTGCTATCAATCCAAAGCTTTATCATGCGAAAGTGCATTTAGTCCATCAAAAGCAACATATTTGTGATTGGAAAGGTTTAGATACCGATATTGCTGAGATTCGTCATTGGGTCAATACGGTTCCAAGTGCACAAATCTCACCCTTTGCATTTTTAGCCATGCCAACTACAACGGCCGCAGAACAAAAGTTATGTGCTAATCATTGGGTAAATAATCGCTATGCGTCATTAATTGCGCACGCAGAGCAACTGAATTTTAACCAAACCAAGATTAAAGCTAAAAAAATCAAAATCGGCTATTTATCGGCAGACTTTAGGCTACACCCACTTGCATTTTTAATTAGCGAATTAATAGAACTTCACGATAGATCTCAGTTTGAGATTATTGCTTTTTCATATGGCATAAACGATAAATCGACTGCCAGAGCTAGGTTAGAAAAAGCCTTTGATCAGTTTTATGATGTTAGAAATCTCTCAGAAATTGAAGCTGCACAGAAAATTCATACATGTGATATCGATATTTTAATAGATCTCACTGGCTTCACTCAAACGAGTAGAACCGGCATTGTAGCGTTGCGCCCTGCCCCAATTAGCGTCAATTGGCTTGGCTTTCCTGGAACCATGGGTGGCATCAACGGAAAGGGATTATTTGATTATATTCTAACTGATAGCTTTATTAGCCCTACTGACTCGGCCAATGATTACACTGAGCAACTAGCATTATTGCCAAATTGCTATCAACCGAATGACCGCAAGCGCCCTATTGGCAAAACACCTACTCGTGAATCCTGCGATTTACCTGAGAATACTTTTGTATTTTGCTGTTTTAATCAGACTTTTAAAATCACACCAGATGTATTTTCCGTATGGCTGCGCCTACTTAAAGCACAACCTAATAGCGTACTTTGGCTACTTGATTGTAATCAATGGGCTAAGCGGAATTTAATTCGTGAAGCGCTAGCGCAAGGTATTGCAGCAGACAAACTTATTTTTGCACCTCGCGTGAGTATCGCAAATCACCTTGCTCGCCATGCGCATGCGGACTTATTTTTAGATACGCTCCCCTATAATGCACATACCACTTGTAGCGATGCGCTATGGATGGGAATACCCGTGCTCACTTATGCTGGTGATACTTTTGCATCGCGAGTAGCGGGCAGTTTGTTACAGGCTGCAGACTTAAATGAGTTTATTACATACTCATTGCAAGACTATGAAAATAAAGCACTTTACTTTTTTAAAAATCCAGCACATCTATTAGAAGTGAAAGAAAAACTACTCTCAGAGCAAATGACTTCTAAGCTTTTTGACACCACGTTATTTGCAAAATCGCTTGAAGCCATCTATCAATCAATATGGCAAAAATACTTGAATACCAAACAAGCCTAAAACAAACCTAGCGAAGCTAGTTGATGTAATTATGCTAAAGTCACAAAAACTTTATTTACGCAATAAAAATACGAATAACCTTATTAGGACCAAATCATGGCAGCAATCGACATTACCCCTATTTTAAAATTTATGCTGGATAAGGGTGGTTCTGATTTGTTTTTTAGTACTGGCGCTACGATTCATATTGAAGTTGAAGGCGACACATTACCTATTAATGCGCAAGTAATGGTGCCTGGCATGATTAAAGAAATTGCCTATTCCATGATGAGTGCAGAGCAAATTAAAGAGTTTGAAACGACTTTAGAATGTAATTTCGCGATTGGTAAAAAAGATATTGGCCGCTTCCGCATCAATGTATTCAGGCAACGCGGTGAAGTGGGTATGGTGATTCGCCATATTAAAACCGAGATTCCATCCATAGACACGCTAGGTTTACCCGTCATACTGCAAGAGCTAATCACACGCAAACGTGGTTTGATTTTAATTGTGGGTTCCACTGGTTCTGGCAAAACGACTACGTTGGCTTCTATGATAGACCATCGCAATGCGACTAGCACTGGCCATATTCTTACGTTAGAAGATCCGATTGAGTTCGTACATCATCATAAAAAATCAATTGTTGACCAACGTGAAGTAGGTATAGACACACTTTCTTTCGAAAATGGCCTTAAAAACGCCATGCGCCAAGCGCCCGATGTGATTTTGATTGGTGAAGTGCGTGATATGGAAGGCATGAAAAATGCGCTAGCTTATGCAGAAACAGGGCATTTATGTTTAGCCACTTTGCATGCGAACAATGCTAACCAAGCGCTTGAGCGAGTGATTTCGTTCTTCCCAGAAGATGGCAGAGCAGGATTGTTACTTGGCATGTCGATGAATTTAGTCTCAATTATCTCCCAGCGCTTGATTCCTGGTAAGCAAAATAAACGGGTTGCTGCAGTTGAAGTGATGATCAACACGCCATACATCGCTGAACTCATTCAAAAACAAAAAGTGAGTGATATCAAAGAAATTATGGCGGATAGCAATGATATTGGTATGCTCACATTTGATCAGTCATTATTCCGCTTATATTCAAATGGAAAAATCGATGAAGAAAATGCATTGGCCAACGCAGATTCACGTAATGACTTATCTTTAAAAATACGTTTTGGGGCAGAAGGTAGCCGCAATTCAAGCTTTGGCTAAGCTTCACAGTTTCTAATCATGATGATTAAATGCTGCAAATATCGAGGCGGCTACGATTAAACTACCGCCTATCCATTCGTTTATTTCCATAGTTTCATGTGCTAGAAAATAAGAGCTAATCGCAGCGACCACTAACTCAAACAAAAACAATACGGAAGCACGTGTGGCTGGCATTTGTGTGATTCCGTATTGGGTTAGCAACGTGGCTGCAATTAGTGAAAGAGCAATCGCCAATATCACCAAGCCATCATTTAAGCTAAAAAAGCTTGGTGTAGGAATCGTTTCCTTCACAAACAGCATGGCTAAAATCGCCATTAATAATACTCCCACCCACACCGCAAAGGATTTACTGCGTATGCTTAAGTGCGTAGATTTTCTTGTAATCACATTACTGATAGCAAACGTAATACCTGATGATAATGCAAACCACTCTGCAGTGTTTCTAGGTAGCGGCCAAGGGCTGGTTTTGCCTGTTAAGTCAGAGAGCATAATAAAAGCACCTGTCAGCGATAACGCCATAATGATTAAACGGCGTTTATCTATGTGCTCTTTAAGCCAAAAATGTGCGAGTATTAATGTCCATAATGGCGATAGATAAAAAAGCAACATCACACGCATCACCTCGCCATCTATCACAGCAAGTACATAGGCAAGGTTAGTCCATCCGGCAGTTAAGCATAGCCAAAAAATGCTCAACGGCAAATTAAAAATGCCTCGCCAATGCTTAAAAGAGACTATGCCAGCTAAAACTAGCACCGTTGAATAACTATAAAAACTCGCCGC
>JACMNP010000096.1 GCA_014378495.1 Methylotenera sp.
ACATGGTTGCTTCATGAATAGTTCAAAATGGATTCCCGCCTGCGCGGGAATGACGGTATTTGAGAGTTTCAGTTAAGTTAAGCAATATTATTTACCCCGCATAAACATCTTATCCAAGTCGCTCATACTCACTTGAAACCACGTAGGGCGGCCATGATTGCACATACCACTTCGCTCAGTCGCTTCCATATCACGCAATAATGCATTCATCTCACTGATAGTGAGCATACGATTCGCGCGCACTGCTGCGTGGCATGCCATAGTGCCTAACAGCTCATTTCTGCGTTCTGTAAGTGCTCGGCTTGCGCCGTATTCTCTCAAGTCTTTCAGCACATCTCTTGCCAGAGTGACGGTATCAGCATCTCGTAGCATGGTAGGTACAGCTCGCACCGCAAGCGTGGTGGGCGAGAGAATGGCGATATCGAAACCTAACTGTTGTAGGCTGCTATCATTTGTTGCAAGCGTCTCTTGTACGGTTGCTACTTCTAATCTATCTGCATTAAAACTCACAGGAATGAGCAGTGGTTGCATAGGCACAGCTTTAGAACTATTTTCACCATCAAGTGCATTTTTGAGCTGCTCATACATAATGCGCTCATGGGCGGCATGCATATCAATCACAACTAAACCCAGCTTATTTTGCGCTAACACGTACACTCCATGAATCTGCGCAACGGCAAAACCTAACGGAAAATCATCTGCTGGCGCTGTTGCACCACCCGCTTCAAATTCATCTGCATAGCATACTGGGCTTGCAAACTGGCGTTCCTGAACAGACGTATTTGCCCCAAACAGCGTTTGATAAAAACTGCTCGGCTGATTGGCGGCAAGATTGATTTGCGATTGATACGTTGGGTATGGTTGATTGCTGTTAGTAGCAAATGGATTATGCGTCGCCTGACTCGCAGTCACAGCATTTGAAACGCCAGTGGGCGTAGCGAGTGCTTTATGCAGCGAGTGAAATATAAAGCGATGAATCGCTTGGCCTTCTCTAAACCTGACTTCTGTCTTGCTCGGGTGTACGTTTACATCCACAAGATTAGGATCTAGCTCCAAAAATAACACAAAGGCGGGATGGCGGTCGTGATGCAGCACATCTTGATAGGCTTGTCGGATAGCGTGGGCAATGAGCTTATCGCGCACGAAACGGCCGTTTACGTACACATATTGCGTATCGCGGCTATTGCGATTGTAGGTAGGTTTGGCGGCAATGCCCCATAAACGCAAGCCAGCGGCGGATTCGTCTATGTTGATGGATTCAGCAGCGAATTCTGCACCGAGTACTTCGCTAAATCGTTTCTCTGGTGGGCTAGCGGCATAGCGGCTTAGCGCCCTGCCATTGTGTTGCAGCATAAAAGCAACATCAGGGCGAGAAAGTGCCACACGGTGAAAAGCTTCTTCACAATGCCCAAATTCCGTGCCTTCAGTTTTTAGAAATTTACGCCGCGCGGGTGTATTGAAATACAAATCATTCACTTCGATCACTGTGCCAGCATCTAATGCGGCAGGTTCAATCGCTGAAATATCGCTACCATCTGAAGTGATGCGCCAAGCATGTTTTTTATCGCGTTCACGGCTGCTGATTTGTGTACGAGAAACTGAGGCAATGCTCGCCAGCGCCTCTCCGCGAAAACCTAAACTGCCCACTGCTTCTAGATCTTCTAACGTGGCGATTTTACTGGTGGCATGGCGAGTGAGGGCCATAGCTAAATCATCTTGCGCAATACCGCTACCGTTATCTGCCACACGTAATTGCTTAACCCCGCCCTGTAATAGCGAGACCGATATATCGGTGCTACCCGCATCTAAGCTATTCTCAAGCAATTCTTTAAGTGCTGAAGCTGGCCGTTCTACTACTTCGCCAGCGGCGATTTGGCTAATAAGTTGGTCAGGCAGAAGGCGTATTTGCATGCTGCCATTTTACCCGTATTCACCTAATTTACGGTAATGACAATTTTGCCTATTTGCTGATTCGATTCCATGTAACGATGCGCTTCTACAATTTGCTCAAATGAAAAAGTTTTAGCGATGATAGGTTTCAATTTTCCACTTGCTAAGCCATTCGTCACAAATTGTTTGGCTTTGGCTAAGCGTGCAGGATTGGTTGCAAGCTCAAATAGCGTATAGCCACGAATGGTGAGCTGTTTGCTTAATATAGTAAATAACGGTAATGGCGTCGCTTCTGTACTCAGCGCACCGTATTGAAAAATAATACCGCCCTGTGAAGTGGCTTCTGCAAGCTTGTTAATTGTCGGCCCTGCTACTGGGTCAAACACAACTCTTGCCCCTTTACCTGCAGTGATTTGATGCACTTCAGCCACTAGGTCTTGTTCATCTGAGGCGATGACATATTTAGCGCCTAGTTTAGTAAGCGCATCTTTCTTATCATTTTTGCGTGTGATTGCAATTGGAATAGCGCCTAGCATATTGGCAATTTCAATTGCAGCTACGCCAACACTGCTTGAAGCGGCGGTGATGATAACGAACTCACCTGTTTGAATATTAGCAATCTCGACTAACGCGCCATACGCAGTGGTATATTGCATCCAAATAGCCGAAGCCTCTATCCAGCTGAGATTGTCTGGATGCTTAACTACGGCATGTACAGGCATATTGACCAGCTCACCATAACTGCCATATTGGTTCATTGAGAATGCAGGAATCGTGCTAACAGCATCGCCCACTGCGAACTCTGTGACGCCTTCACCGACTGCGGCAACAGTGCCAGACGCCTCATAACCAATTCTTGAAGGCAGTTGCGGCACTTCTAAATACTGGCCGTTACGATACATCGATTCAGCCCGATTTAAACCGATGGCATGCACTTTAATTTGCACTTCACCCACATCAGGCGCGGCAACTTGTTCTTCTGCAATCTGTAAAACTTCTGGCCCACCTGTCTGGTGGAATCTAACGATGCGTGGCATTAAGCTTTCTCCTATGATTTGATTTACTCTTTGATTAACTTTTTATTCAATAAACCTTTTATTCAATAAAACCTTTTATTCAATAAAACTTATTGTTCAATAAAACCTTAGCTCCAACCAGATAACACAATCTTACCAATAGTAGTGCCAGACTCAAGCTGCGCATGGGCTGCACGTAAATTATTGGCATTTATTGGTGATTTAATCTCATTGATTGTAGTACGTAATATGCCGTTATCAATCAGCTTAGCAATACGCTCTAAAATATGGTGTTGCGCTATCATGTCTGCTGTTTTAAACATAGCGCGGGTAAACATAAACTCCCAAAAAAATGTGGCACTTTTAGTTTTAAGCAAATCTAAATCCACTGGTTTAGCAGTTTCTACAATTGAGCAAATTTTACCTTGTGGTTTAATCAGCGTTGCCATGGTCTGAAAATACGCATCGGTATCGCTATTACATAAAATGTAATCCACTTGTGGAAAAGCGATGGCTTCCATTTGCGCGATTAAATCTTCTTTATGATTAATCACATGGTCAGCGCCTAAGTTTTTTACCCAAGCAATCGTCTCTGGGCGTGACGCGGTGGTAATGACTTTTAAACCAGCGACTTTGCTAGCAAGCTGGATAGCGATTGAACCGACGCCA
>JACMNP010000097.1 GCA_014378495.1 Methylotenera sp.
CCAAACATGGATTTTATTGCGTTGATTGAAGATGAAATCATCATGGCAATGCCGATTGCGCCAATACATGTGGAAGATTGCGGACCGATTGTGAGTCAAAGTGGCGAGAAACCGAACCCTTTTGCGGTATTAAAGGGTTTAATTAAGCCATAAACAGTGATTTATGGCTGACAAATGCTAGGTTTTATATTATAGTGACGGACTAGCAATTTAACGTAATCTTAAATTAGTGGTGCAAATGTAATTGATGCATCGATTTGTATGTAATTGAGATGATGTTTTAATCATTTTATTGGAGTTTATTATGGCAGTTCAGCAAAACAAAAAGTCACCATCAAAACGCGGTATGCACCGTTCACATGACTTTTTAACAAACCCACCTTTAGCAGTTGAGCCTACAACAGGCGAAACACATTTACGCCATCACATCAGCCCAAACGGCTATTACCGTGGTCGTAAAGTAATGCCATCAAAAGGCGAATAATTTCTCTTTCAAATTAAGTCTACACTAGATCAAATCTAGAGATGGCAATTTGTTTGGTAGTTGATAAAATCATTAACGCCGCTCCAGTATTGGTGCGGCGTTGGTGTTTTACGGCGCTATTTCAGTACAACTGGACAATTAATTGGTCGCTTTGTGAGTGAATCTTCAATACCACTTGCTAAGCCAGACTTGAAAATCGAGTAAATCTTATGGATATAACAGTCGCAATTGACGCAATGGGTGGCGATCACGGGCCGCACGTTACCGTTCCAGCAGCACTTAAAGCGCTAGATGCTGATAGTGAACTTAATATCGTTTTAGTAGGCTTAAGTGATGCTATAGAAGCAGAGCTTAAAGCCCGTAAAGCGACGACTAGTCCGCGATTACGTATTCATCATGCAAGCGAAGTGGTGACGATGGATGAATCACCACAAGGTGCGCTTAAAAATAAAAAAGACTCATCAATGCGCGTGGCCATCAACTTGGTTAAAAGTGGTGAGGCGAATGCATGTGTGAGCGCCGGTAATACTGGCGCCCTTATGGCAACTGCACGTTTTGTATTAAAAACATTACCTGGCATTGATAGGCCAGCGATTGCAGGCGTATTCCCTAGTCAAAAAGGTAAAACCTACATTTTAGATTTAGGTGCAAATGCGGACTGTACAGCAGATCAATTATTACAATTTGCAGTGATGGGCAGTATGTTGGTGTCATGTGTGGAACACAAACCTAACCCAACTGTAGGCTTGCTTAATATTGGCTCTGAGGATATTAAAGGTAATGAAGTCGTTAAGCTAACAGGTGAATTACTGAAGGCTAGCCATTTAAATTTTTACGGTAATGTTGAAGGTAATGATATTTTCAAAGGTACTGTTGATGTTGTGGTGTGTGATGGTTTTGTAGGCAATATTGCGCTTAAAACTTCAGAAGGCCTAGCGCAAATGATGGGCCGCTTTCTTTCGCAAGAGTTTAAACGTAATTGGCTGACTAAGTTAATGGGCCTTGCTTCACTTCCTGTGTTGAATGCTTTTAAAAAACGCATGGATCCGCGCCGCTACAATGGCGCTAGTTTTTTAGGCTTACGTGGCATTGTGGTTAAAAGTCATGGTGGGGCAGATAGCTTTTCATTCTTACATGCGATTGAAACTGCGATTGAGGAATCTCGTAGCGGTGTGCTTCGCCGCATTACTGAACAATTAGAAATAGAACATATACAGTCACATCAAACTGCACAATCGATGTCGACCAACACGGAAACCGCATGATTTACTCTCGCATAGCTGGAACGGGTAGTTACCTTCCTAAAAAAATACTCACCAATGCTGACTTAGAAAGCATGGTAGATACCACCGATGAGTGGATTTTTACACGTACTGGAATTCGTGAGCGTCACATTGTTGCTGATGACGAATTTACAAGTGACTTAGCTTTACATGCAGCTAAAAATGCAATCGAAGCTGCAGGTATTGCTGCTGCTGATATTGATTTGATTATTGTTGCAACCACTACCCCTGATAAAATATTTCCTAGTACAGCTGTGATATTGCAGCACAAATTAGGCATCGCGGGCTGCCCTGCATTTGATATTCAAGCGGTGTGTAGCGGTTTTGTCTATGCACTCTCTACTGCGGATAACTTCATAAAATCTGGCGCTGCTAAATGTGCCCTGGTTATTGGTGCGGAAACTTTTTCACGTATCACCGACTGGACTGACAGAGGCAATTGTATCTTGTGGGGCGATGGCGCTGGCGCTGTGATTCTGCAAGCGAGTGCAGAACAAGGCGTGATTTCAACGCATTTACATGCTGATGGAAAATATGTTGAAATGTTGCATGTGCCCCGTAAAGCAGACTCTAACAGTCGTGACACTGTCGTCATGGAGGGTAATGGCGTGTTTAAAATGGCAGTCAATACTCTGGATGCTATTGTAGATGAAACGCTAACGGCTAATGGCATGCAAAAATCAGATATTGATTGGTTAGTACCGCATCAGGCCAATATCCGCATATTGCAAGCCACAGCTAAAAAACTCAGTATGAGCATGGATAGAGTAGTGGTGACAGTAGATAAACATGGCAATACTTCTGCCGCTTCAATACCCTTGGCGCTAGATACTGCTGTCCGTGATGGTCGCATCAAACGTGGTGAGATTATTCTGATGGAAGCATTTGGCGGCGGCTTTAC
>JACMNP010000098.1 GCA_014378495.1 Methylotenera sp.
AAACTACCTGTATTCACGTCAACGGTCGTTAAAGCTTCTGTTTGATCAAAGATTAAATAACCGCCAGAATTAAGCTCTACCTTACGTGACATGGCTTTTTCAATTTCTTTTTCAATATTATAAATATCGAATAAGGGTCGCTCACCTTGATAATGTACCAATTTATCTACAGCGGTAATGGCATATAAATTAGCAAAATCCAGTAATTTTTGGTAAGTTTCACTGGAATCGATACGTACTACCTCAGTATCAACACACAGCACATCACGCAGTACGCGCATCGGTAAATTCAAATCTTGAAAAATTAATGTGCGCTCAGGCACAGTAGTGCTTTTTGCAAGAATATGCGTCCATGTTTTAGTTAGGTAGTCGATATCAGCCAACAGCTCTTCATCAGTCGCACTTTCAGACATGGTTCTGATGATGTAGCCACCGATACGATTTTCTGGCAACAATCCTATCAAGCGTGCTCTCAAGCCTTCGCGTTCCGCCTCATCTTCAATACGTTGCGACACACCAATATGATCTTGCTGCGGCAAATAGACTAAGAAGCGTCCAGCAATGCTGATATGTGTGGTGAGGCGCGCACCTTTAGTGCCTATCGGCTCTTTAATCACTTGCACCATCAACGACTGTCCCTCGCGCAATACCTCCTGTATAGGCCGTTGCGCATCAGAATCACCACACTCCAAAATATCGCCCGCATGTAAAAAAGCTGCGCGCTGCAAGCCCATTTCTACAAAGGCAGATTGCATTCCTGGCAATACACGACACACTACGCCGCGATACACGTTGCCAACTAAACCTAGCGAGGAACTGCGCTCGATTTGCAGCTCTTGGACCACACCATTCTCCATCATGGCGATACGAGTTTCTTGCGGGGTAACGTTTATTAGTATCTCTTCACTCAATTTATGCTCTTTTCTTAACTTATATTTTTATGATGATCTTTTAAAGGCTTATTTTCCAGTGCTAGTAACCCAGTGATAATCATTAGGCAATCCTACCTAAGCACATGTATTTAAATACTCGTAATCATAAACTAACGATGCCATGCTTTCTTAACAAGGCAGCTGTTTCATATAAAGGCAAACCCATTACACCTGAATAGCTACCTTCTATACGCTTAATCCACGCGCCTGCTAAGCCTTGTATACCATAACTCCCAGCTTTATCTTGATGTTGGCCAGATGCAATATAAGCATCAATTTGTAGTTTGGTCAGCACCATCATTTCAACCATAGTTGTAGATAACACAACTTCTATAGTATTAGAAAAAGCTAAGGCTACTGCTGTATACACATGATGAATACTGCCTGATAGTGCTTGCAACATTGCTAGTGCATCAGCGTCGTTTTCAGGCTTTCCTAATATTTTACCCGCCAATACTACTGTGGTATCTGCTGCTAATACCAAGTACTCTCGCTGCTCTGACGTTAGCCCAACAACACAAGCCTCAACTTTTTGCCGCGCTAAACGTGTGACATAATTTTCGGGAGATTCGTTCTGCAACTGAGTTTCATCAATATCGGCTGGTAAGATTTTGCAAGTTAAGCCTAATTGTTGCAATAACTCCACGCGCCTAGGGCTGCGCGAAGCGAGATAAATCGTGGGCAATACGTAAATTTTCTGACTCATACAGGCACTTTAATTTACTATGTAGAAATTAACAAAGCTTTAATTTAATTAGCTATTTTTTGCAATTCATCGTTTAAGGCATATTCATGACAGACTGGTCGGCACTATTCAAAATCGGCATCGCTTTATTCGCCATTGTGAATCCCATTGGTAGCCTACCTATATTCATCAGTGCCACCGATGGCTGGAGCAGTCAAGATCGCGCTAAAACATCCAGAACAGTCGCGCTCACCGTATTTATTGTACTGATCGCCTCAGCTTTTTTAGGCGACCAAATTCTTGCATTTTTTGGCATCACTATCCCCTCTTTTCAGGTCGGCGGCGGCATATTGCTCATGCTTATTGCCATTTCTATGATGCATGGCAAACAAAGTGGTACGCGCCAAACACCAGAAGAAGCGCAAACATTAGCTGAGCGTGAAGTAATTGCAATTGTGCCACTTAGCATCCCTTTACTGGCAGGTCCTGGCGCAATCAGTAGCATGATTATTGCTGCCCAACAAAATAGTAGCTTTGCTGGGCATTTATGGTTAGTCATCCCTATTTTTGTCATTTGCCTGATTATTTGGTTGATACTAAGCTTATCAGTCGCCATCTCAAAGCAACTGGGTACCATTGGCATTAATATTGTCACCCGCTTAATGGGTTTGGTATTAGCCGCAATGGCAGTTGAATTTATTGCGCATGGGCTAGTAGGCTTGTTTCCTAAATTAGCGAGCTAATTGATTGACTATTCGCCTCACTCACGAGCTTTCGCTAAACAAGCAACTTAAGAGTAAAATGGTTAAATAATTTTAAAGAACCACATCATGCATCAAGCTTTACAACAAACAAGGCAATGGATGCCACATGCCACAGTTGCAGCTATTGTAGAAGATAACGGTAAATTTCTGCTCGTAGAAGAAATAACTGACCGCGGCAATCGATTCAATCAGCCTGCTGGCCATTTAGAAGATAATGAGACACTTATTGAAGCAGTAATACGTGAAACATTGGAAGAAACCGCTTACACTTTTAAGCCAACCTCTTTGCTAGGCATTTATCACTGGAAACATGAACACAACGATACTACTTATTTACGCTTCGCATATATTGGTAACGTGAGTAATTATCAACCAAATTTAGCGCTAGATGAAGGTATTATCCGCGCAGTTTGGATGTGTGTTGATGAGATGCGTAGCAAAGCTGCGCTCATGCGCAGTCCGCAGGTTTTGACTTGCATAGAAGATTACCTAGATGGCAAGGAGTTTCCACTGTCAGTAATCACTCACTTATAAAACCGCATGTATTTAAACCGAAGTATTCACTAATATTTAGATATGAATTTAAACAAATCGCAAAAAAAGAAAATCGTTGTCGGCCTATCTGGCGGCGTTGACTCATCTGTCACCGCACTATTGCTAAAAGAACAAGGCTATGAAGTCACAGGTCTGTTCATGAAAAACTGGGAAGATGATGACACTGATGAATATTGCTCTAGTAAGCAAGATTTAATTGATGCGGTTTCGATTGCCGACAAAATTGGTATTGATATTGAAGCAGTTAATTTCAGTGCCGAGTACAAAGATCGTGTATTTGCAAACTTCTTAAGTGAATACAAAGCTGGCCGCACACCAAACCCAGATATTTTGTGTAATGCTGAAATTAAATTCAAAGCATTTTTAGACCATGCCATGGCAATGGGCGCGGATTTAATTGCAACAGGTCATTATGCGCAAGTACGTGAAAATCCACTCAAACCTGGCTTGTTTCAGTTAATGAAAGCAGATGACGGTAGCAAAGATCAAAGTTATTTTTTGTATCGTTTAAATCAAGCACAACTTTCTAAAACATTATTTCCGCTTGGCCAAATGCTAAAACGCGAAGTACGCGAAATTGCGCGTAATGCCGGCCTCATTAATGCTGATAAAAAAGATTCTACAGGTATTTGTTTTATTGGTGAGCGCCCTTTTCAAGCGTTTCTAAGTCAATATCTACCACGTGAACCTGGTGATATTAAAACGCCTGAGGGCAAATTAGTTGGTCGCCATGAAGGTTTAATGTATTACACGCTTGGTCAACGCCAGGGCCTAAAAATTGGTGGCAGCCGTGAAAGCAACGGCGAGCCTTGGTTTGTGGCTGCCAAAGATATGGAAAATAACGTTCTGACTGTCGTACAAGGCCACGAACATCCGCTGTTACTAAACGATGGTCTGCTAGCGAGCCAACTTACTTGGATAGACACAGAACAGCCAATTACTAACTGGGTATATGCAGCAAAAACGCGCTACCGTCAGCCTGATGCACCTTGTGAAATTGATGCATTAAGTGAAAATCAAGTTGAAATCAAATTTGGTCAAAAACAATGGGCGATTACGCCTGGCCAATCTGCAGTTGTATATGAAAGTAATATCTGCCTAGGTGGCGGCATTATTACATCCGCAATTTAGTCATCCATTAATTAGTCAATTAGAAAGGTCATGCATGCCATTTTTCGGCATAGGGTTACATATTATTATCGCTTTATTTTTTGCGATACATGCACTCAGAACTGGCCGTCCGATGTATTGGTTGATTGTTTTATTTTCATTCCCTTTATTAGGCAGTATTGTTTATTTTTTTGCAGAATACCTACCTTCATCAAAAGTAGAGCACGGCGTCAAACAAGCTTCCAGTAAAGCGCTAAAGTTGCTAGATCCTAGCCGAGCATTGCGTGATGCAAGACAAGCTTTCGATTTAACGCCGACAGTACAAAATAGAATGCGACTAGCGGCTGCCCTTGATGATGCAGGTGAATATGGCGAAGCAGTTGAGCAATTTGATGCTTGCCTTCATGGTCCATTTGCGAATGATTTAGAAGTTTGCTTTGGGGCAGCAAAAGCAAATATGCACTTCAACCGGCCACAAGTAGCAACATTACTGCTAGAGGATATTAGAAAAAAACAAATTAGCTTTAGGGCAGAAGAGTTAAGCTTGTTACTAGCTAAGAGTTATGCGGCGAATAATGACAAAACTCATGCAAGAAGTGAATTTATACATGCCAATAATACATTTGGCTCTACTGAAGTCCGTGCAAGTTATGCAATGTGGGCTGTAAATACAGGTGATATTGATACCGCTAAACAGCTACGTGCCGAGCTAGAAAAAGATTGGCAACATTGGAACAAGTACACACGCAACTTACATAAGCCTTTATTTAATGCCTTAGATAGCGCAATCGCGTCTTATCAATAATACTGTAAAAAGCTAAATCAGTACTTCTTTAATAAGTACTTGTTAAATGAGTCCTTGTTAAATAAGGACTTGTTAAATCAAAACTTAATAAAAATAAGTCTTTAAGGAACTGGCAAACTATCTTTAAAGGATTTACGTTTTAACAATGCAACATGTAAACGTTCTAAATTTGGATAGTCGATTGCCACATTCACTAAATCGCCAATACGTAAATTCACGTAACCAAGCATACAACCGACAGCAACATCTGCCAAACTAAAAGTGTCGTTCACGCACCACTTACTTTTTCCTAAATCATTATTCAAAGCTTGCAAACCATGCATTACTTTATCTAGTTGTTTGGTGATAAAAGTTGCACTTTGCACCTCAGGTGATTTACGTTTTTCGTTCACAGTAGCCACAGTTGCATCACAGACGCCATCGGCCAAAGCTTCCCAGCGACGCACCTTGATTTTTGAACCTAAATCCTGTGGTATTAAATGTGCAAGCGGTGTGCGATTATCTAAATATTCCACAATCACGCGTGAATCATACAAGCTCTCGTCATCATCTAGCACTAATACGGGTACTTTACCTAAAGGATTATATTGATTAACAATACAATCTGGTGCACCCAATACGACTTCTAGCAGCACAATGTCGATATGTTTTTCAGCCGCAACGATACGCACTTTACGAGCATATGGGCTATTGATGGTATAGAGAAGTTTCATAATAATGGCTAATGTAATTTTTACTGAAATTTGATGATTGGTAGCATTATAATTGAAACCACACTCACTCCATCAACACTATGACGCTATTTAATCAACATTACCCTGCGGGGTCACTCGCATTTCAACAATTGGTTGCTGCGCAAGTACAAGCCGCGCTGCATGAAGACATCGGCACTGGTGACCTTACAGCAGCGCTTATACCTCTGGCACAAGTAGCTAAAGCCACTATTATTGTGCGCGAAACTGCAATTATTTGTGGCATAGATTGGGTGAATGCTTGCTTTAAACTAACAGATCCGAATATAAATATCACATGGTTAATCGCCGAAGGTGGGCGCGTGACGGCTAACCAAGTACTATGTGAAATTACTGGCTCAGCGCGTGCGCTTTTAACTGCTGAACGTTGTGCATTAAATTTTCTACAAACACTTTCTGCTACTGCAACTGAAACACGTAAATACGTAGACGCCATTGCGGGTACGCATGCGCAGATTTTAGATACGCGCAAAACGATTCCACATTTAAGATTAGCGCAAAAATATGCGGTGACTGTAGGCGGTGGCCATAATCAACGTTTAGCACTTTACGATGGAATTTTGATTAAAGAAAATCATATTGCCGCAGCAGGCGGAATCGCTGCGGTGATGCGGCTAGCTTTATCTATGGAAACTAATCGTAGTAAAAGCGTACAGATTGAAGTGGAAAACTTGGGGCAGTTAGAAGAGGCCATCGCGTCAGGGGCTAGCAATATTTTATTGGACAACTTTAGCCCAAACTTACTCAGCGAGGCAGTTGCATGTAATAAAACCAACGCCTTAAAGAAAGGCAGCAAAAAACTTGCGATTTTAGAGGCGTCTGGCGGTATTACTTTAGAAAATGTACGTGAAATCGCCTTGACTGGCGTAGACCGCATTTCTATCGGCTCTCTGACTAAAAATGTGCAGGCCATTGATTTTTCTATGCGTATTGTTAAATAACCTATGGCTATTATCGAACAACTCAGGCTTGTAGTTGATTGACCTACGCCGATTAAGAGTAAACAATTAGTATATAAATTTTTGAATTACAACGTATTAAAATTTAAAACGTATTAAATAGAGATTTAAATTAATGAGCAAACCTACAGCGCTAACTAACCCAACTGGTCGCCTTACTTTAGGTGATGTGCTACGTATGCTAGTGAATGAAGGCATGGTAGATAAAACGCATGCTGAAACTTTGTATAAAGACCGCAAACTCGATAGCTCTAAATTGCATCCTTTAGTCGTTATTGGTGAACAAAAGTGGAAAAGTCTAAAATCTCCGCATAAAGCCATCACTGTAGAAGCTTTATCTAGTTGGCTTGCAGTGCGTGCTGGCTTAGATTATTACCACATTGATCCACTTAAATTAGATTTTGGCTCGGCTGCTCAAATCATTTCCAAAGGCTATGCCGAGCGCTTAAAAATCATGCCAATTGCGGCAAAGAATGGTGAAGCGATCATTGCCACTACCGAGCCATTTAGCACAGACTGGATTGCGGATCTTGAGCGCGTGCTCAAAATGAAAATTAAATTAGTCGTTGCAAACCCATTGGAGGTTAGCCGCTATTTACCTGAAATTTACAGCTTAGCAAGCTCTATGAATGCGGCAAATTTGGCCAAAGCAGGGCAAATTGTCGGTGTACAAAACTTTGAACAATTAGTTGAACTAGGTAAAGACAAGAATCTAGATGCCAATGAGCAGCATGTAGTGAATATTGTAGATTGGTTGTTCAAATATGCATTTGAACAGCGCGCCAGTGATATTCATCTTGAGCCTCGCCGTAACATGGGCATGATGCGCTTTAGAATTGATGGCGTGTTGCATCAAGTCTATCAACTGCCACCTAATATTATGAATGCCATCACCAGCCGTATTAAGTTACTAGGGCGTATGGACATGGTAGAGAAACGCCGACCACAGGATGGCCGTATTAAAACCTTAACGGCAGAAGGTATAGAAATCGAATTGCGTTTATCTACCATGCCTACTGCGTTTGGTGAAAAATTAGTCATGCGGATTTTTGCGCCAGATGTATCAGCCAAAGACTTTTTAGCATTAGGTTTTGCAAAAGCGCAATCCGATACTTGGCAAAATTGGACTAAAGCGCCTAATGGCATTATTTTAGTTACAGGCCCCACAGGTTCGGGGAAAACAACCACCCTTTATGCGACTTTACGTCTACTTGCGACGCCTGAAGTCAACGTGTGTACCGTCGAAGAACCGATTGAAATGGTAGAACCGCTGTTCAATCAAATGCAAGTACAAACGAATATTGGGCTTAATTTTGCCGATGGTATTCGTACGCTCATGCGACAAGATCCTGACATCATTATGGTTGGCGAAATTCGTGATTTAGAAACTGCAGATATGGCCATTCAAGCGGCGCTTACAGGGCATTTAGTATTGTCTACGCTACATACTAATGACTCCCCTTCTGCCGTAACGCGATTACTGGATTTGGGCGTACCCTCATATCTTATTCATTCAACAGTGTTGGGCATCATGGCGCAGCGCTTAGTTCGCACACTGTGTTCAAATTGCAAAGCACCAGAACCTATCGAGCAAAGCAAGTGGGATGCACTTGTTGGTTCATTTAAACTACCAAAACCTGCAAATATTTATAAGCCCGTAGGTTGCTTAGAGTGTCGCAATACTGGCTTTAGGGGCCGTAGTGGCATTTATGAAATGCTGACCATGACCCCAGCGTTAAGAAAACTAATTACCCCAGAAACGGATTTAGCCAAGCTGACAAAACTAGCACAGCAAGAAGGCATGCAACCCCTCATTATCAATGGTGCGGAAAAAGTGGCTGCTGGGTTAACTACCATTGAAGAGTTATTAAAAGTAGCCCCGCCATTAGAGTCTGAATAAATAATCATCAAATCTCAAGCCCAACATACCTGCTAAATAGTAGCTATCGGTAGTTTAATTGCTAGTCAGTACACACTCAAGCAATTGAAAACTTGACCAAAACCGCCTAACACGTTAATGTTTAGGGTTGGAAATTATTAGCTCTACCAAGTATTAAATTACTCGGTATTACTTGAGCAAAACCTGTAGTTTAAGCATAACCCGTAATCAATATTTATGACAAACCCCAATATCACTGGTGCAGAAATCCTTATCCGCTGTATTAACGAGGAAAAAGTTAAATTCGTATTTGGCTATCCTGGCGGCGCTGTGCTCCACATTTACGATGAAATTTATAAGCAAAATGGCTTTAAGCACATCCTTGTCCGCCATGAGCAAGCAGCGGTACATGCCGCAGATGCTTATTCACGCGCCACTGGTGACGTTGGCGTTGCACTAGTCACCTCAGGCCCTGGTGCTACCAATGCGGTCACTGGCATTGCTACTGCTTATATGGATTCTATTCCACTAGTAATCATTAGTGGTCAAGTACCGGTTCCAGCGATTGGGATGGATGCTTTTCAAGAAGTAGATATGGTGGGTATTACTCGCCCCTGTGTGAAGCACAATTTCTTGGTGAAAGATGTCAAAGACATCGCAGCCACCATGAAAAAAGCGTTTTACATTGCCGCAAGTGGCCGTCCAGGTCCTGTAGTGGTTGATATCCCAAAAGATATCACTGCACATTTTGCTGAGTATTTCTATCCAAAAACGGTAGAAATGCGTTCGTACAACCCTGTACTTAAAGGCCATAGCGGACAAATCAAAAAAGCCGTTAAATTACTGCTAGAAGCTAAACGTCCGATGATTTACACGGGTGGTGGTTTGGTGCTGGGCGACGGTACTGAAGAATTAATAAAGCTTGCGCGTACTTTAAATTACCCAGTGACCAATACGTTAATGGGCTTAGGTGGCTACCCTGCAACTGATAAACAGTTTTTAGGTATGCTAGGTATGCATGGTACTTATGAAGCCAATATGGCGATGCAGAACTGTGATGTGTTAATCGCTGTAGGTGCACGTTTTGATGACCGTGTGATTGGTAATCCAGAGAATTTTTTAAGCCAACCTCGTACCATTATTCATATAGATGTAGATCCATCATCTATCTCCAAACGCGTAAAAGTAGATGTTCCTATTGTTGGTCATGTGCAGTCTGTTTTACGTGAGATGAACGAGATTCTCTCATCCGACATCATGGCTAATGAAAAAAAACAAAGCAATATAAGTAGTTGGTGGAAGCAAATTGACGAGTGGCGCAATGTTAAATCGATGGTGTATCAAAACTCCAGCACAGTCATTAAGCCACAGTATGTCATTGAAAAATTATGGGAAGTCACCAAAGGTGATGCTTATATCACGTCTGATGTTGGCCAACACCAAATGTGGGCGGCGCAATATTATAAATTTGATAAACCACGTCGCTGGATCAACTCTGGCGGCTTAGGTACCATGGGCGTCGGCTTACCTTATGCCATGGGTTGTCAATTTGCCGATAAAAATGCGCAAGTTGCCTGTGTAACGGGTGAAGGCAGTATTCAGATGAATATTCAAGAGCTTTCTACCTGCGCGCAATATGGCTTACCGATTAAGGTGATTATGCTTAATAATCGCTATTTAGGTATGGTGCGTCAGTGGCAAGAGTTTTTCTACGAAAACCGTTATTCAGAATCTTATATGGATAGCTTGCCAGACTTTGTGAAACTAGCTGAGTCTTACGGTCATGTGGGTATGAAAATTACTAACCCAGCTGATGTCGAAGGCGCTTTGAAAGAAGCCTTCGCGAAAAAAGATAAGTTTGTATTTATGGACTTTATTACAGACCAAGATGAAAACGTATTCCCAATGATTGCAAACGGTAAAGGTCTATCTGAAATGATTTTAGGTAACGACCATATTGCAAGAGAGGAAGATTAATATGAAACATATTATTTCTCTACTCATGGAAAACGAAGCTGGCGCATTATCACGCGTGGCAGGCTTGTTTTCAGCACGTGCTTATAATATCGAATCACTGACAGTTGCACCTACTGAAGATCCAACGCTATCGCGCATGACGATTGTGACTTCAGGTTCTGACCAAGTGATAGAACAAATTATCAAACAATTAAACAAGTTGATTGATGTCGTTAAAGTACTGGATTTGAATGACGGAAAATTCATAGAACGTGAATTGATGTTAGTCAAAGTCAAGGCTACCGGTGCTTTTCGTGAAGAAATGAAACGCATGTGCGACATATTCCGCGGCCGTATTATCGATGTGGCCGACGGCAGTTTTACCATTGAGCTTACCGGCTCTGGCACCAAACTAGATGCGTTTATCGAAAGCTTAGATAAAGCAGCTATATTAGAAACAGTGCGTACAGGTGCTTCTGGCATAGGCCGTGGCGATCGCATTTTAAAAGTTTAAAGTTTTATAAAGCTTAGCTCCAAATTTAGATCTGCTTTTAAAAGCAGAAAATCTCAATAATTTAATTAGTAATTGCATGAAAAGGCGAGGAAAGAAATGAAAGTTTATTACGACAAAGACGCAGACCTTAGTTTAATCAAAGGCAAAAAAGTAACCATCGTGGGTTATGGTTCACAAGGTCACGCACACGCGGCAAACCTTAAAGATAGCGGCGTGAACGTGACTATCGGTCTACGCAAAGGCGGCGGCTCATGGGCTAAAGCTGAGAATGCTGGCCATAAAACATTAGAAATCGCAGCGGCAGTTAAAGATGCAGATGTTGTGATGCTTTTATTACCTGATGAAACAATGGCGCAGATTTTCAATGACGATGTTGCTGCGAATTTAAAACAAGGCGCAACGTTAGCATTTGCGCATGGCTTTAATATTCACTACAACCAAATCACACCACGTGCTGATTTAGATGTCATCATGATTGCACCAAAAGGTCCAGGCCACACAGTGCGTTCAGAATACTTAAAAGGCGGCGGCGTACCTTCATTGATCGCTGTATACCAAGATAAATCTGGTAAAGCTAAAGATGTTGCGCTTTCATACGCAGCAGCTAATGGCGGCACTAAAGGCGGCGTGATTGAAACTGATTTCCGTGAAGAAACAGAAACAGACTTGTTCGGTGAACAAGCAGTGTTATGTGGTGGCGCTGTTGAGTTAGTAAAAGCTGGCTTTGAGACATTGGTAGAAGCTGGTTATGCGCCAGAAATGGCATACTTTGAGTGCTTACACGAACTTAAATTGATTGTAGATTTAATGTACGAAGGCGGCATTGCGAACATGAACTACTCAATCTCAAACAACGCTGAGTATGGTGAATATGTCACTGGCCCTAAAGTCATTAATGAAGAATCACGTTATGCAATGCGCGAAGCTTTAGCTAACATTCAAAACGGTAACTACGCGAAACAATTCATTTTAGAAGGTCGTACTAATTACCCTGAAATGACAGCACGTCGTCGTTTAAATGCAGCGCACCCAATTGAGCAAGTGGGTGGTCAATTACGTGCAATGATGCCTTGGATTGCTAAAAACAAATTAGTTGATCAATCTAAAAACTAAATTCTAGTCATTAGTTTTTAGTCGATGTGAGATTAAAAGGGCAAAGCGTTTCGCGGTTTGCCCTTTTTTATTATTTAGTAACAATCAAATATTTAGTAATAATCAAAAAATACGCCAATTAGATTTTGAAGGATTAGTGTGCAAACTAACATCGCTGTACTTTTACAATATGCGCTACCAAAGCAAGCCATTACCGCGCTTGCTGGCAAGTTGGCTAATCTTCAAGCGGGTCAATTTACTACAGCGGTTATTGGCTGGTTTGTAAAACGCTACAACGTTAATATGGCAGAAGCGGCTGAACCCGACATCAGCACTTACAAAACCTTTAATGACTTTTTTACGCGCCCATTAAAAGCTGATGCAAGGCCATTAGCAAACGCTGAATTTATATGCCCAGTAGATGGTGCAATCAGTCAATTGGGCGATATTAAAAATGACCAGATTTTTCAGGCCAAAGGCCATGCTTACTCAACCACAGCTTTAGTAGGTGGCGATAAAAACTTAGCTAAAAAATTCGAGAATGGTCATTTTGCTTGCCTATATTTAAGCCCTAAAGACTATCACCGCATTCATATGCCATGCGATGGCACATTAAAAACGATGACTTATGTACCAGGGGCGTTATTTTCCGTAAATCCAACCACCGCACAGGGCGTGCCAGGTTTATTTGCACGTAATGAGCGCGTTGTCTGTGAATTTGAATCAGCAGAACACGGCCGCTTTATCATGGTACTGGTAGGTGCAACAATTGTCGGTAGCATGGCAACGACTTGGCATGATAGCGAAAATGGCATCATCAATCCGCCTCGTACCAGTCATATTCGCGTATGGTCGTATCAAAACCAAAACATCAACCTAAAACAAGGTGATGAAATGGGTAAATTTTTTCTAGGTTCGACTGTGGTGATGCTATTTGAAAAAAATACACTAGTGTTTAATAAAGCTTGGCGAGCTGAACGTGTTATTAAACTAGGTGAGATAATGGCTACAAAAATTTAATTCAATTTAACTATCTTCTATAAAAAAAACTGCACACTATTGAAATAGTGTGCAGTTTTTTTTATAGAAGATACATGAGTTACTTACAATATCATGTCTACTTAACTACTTTATGATGTAGATGTGGCGCTAACTCATTCAGCGCTGATTCATACACACCGCGCTTAAACTCAATCACATCTTCTAGCGGCACCCAATATTCGCTCCATCGCCAAGCATCAAACTCAGGATGCTCACTTGCACGCAGTGAAACATCGCTATCACGTCCTAGCATGCGTAACAAATACCAAATTTGCTTTTGGCCTTTGTAGCTACCGCGCCACTCGCGTTTTACCCAAGTAGTCGGCACTTCATATCTGAGCCAATCTTTAGTGCGGCCTAAAATTTGCACATGCTCTGGTTTCAGACCAACCTCTTCCATCAGCTCGCGATACATGGCCTGTTCTGGGCTTTCGCCATGGTTAATACCACCTTGCGGAAACTGCCAAGCATGCTCACGGATACGCTTACCCCAAAATACCTGATTATTGGCATTACATATAATAATGCCAACATTCGGGCGAAACCCGTCACGATCTAACATAGCGTTTTACTGCCTTAATATGCTTTAATTATGCTTCAAATTATCTTGGTGCAATTTTTTCATATTTCGCGCATTATTGAAAGCTACCATTTGAATTTAAAGCACAATTGTATGAATAAAAATCTAAATAAACCTCTGAAAACTAATCACTTTATTGTATTCCTGTTTCTTATGATGATGAATCTATCTTGCAACGGGGCGACAAAACTAGCTAATCATCAATTTGCTTACATCACCAATCAGGGTGATAACACCGTGTCTGTGATAGACACGACTAAAAATAAAGTCATTAAATCAATTGCTGTCGGCAAGGCACCGGTAGGCGTTGCAGTTTCTGCAAGGTTGCAACGCGTTTACATTACTAACGTAGATAGCCAAGACATCAGCATTATTAATACACAAAATAATAAGGTGATAGAAACCCTTAAAATTAAAGGCTCACCAGTAGGCGTAACATTATCAGCTGACAACAAAGTACTCTATGTGGCAGATTGGTTTGATAACCAAGTATTAGCGATTAGTACGCAAGCACATCACAACACGCGTATCGTTAAAATTGGCGAAGCCCCAGCTGGCTTGGCTGTAAGCCCAGATAATCAATGGCTCTATGTCGCGAATCGTGATAGTAATGACATTGCTATCATCAATACGACTACGCTAGCCATACAAAAACGCATTGCTGTAGGCAAACACCCTTACGGTATTGCATTGAGTAAAAGTGGACTTTGGTTAGTCAGTGTTAATGTACAAAATGATTCGATTAGCTTAATCAACACCAAAACAGAAGCACAAAAACGTATAAAAGTAGGCTTTCATCCTTATTGCGCAGCCATCAGCAATGATGAAAAAACACTCTATGTCTCTAATAATCAGGACGACAGCATGACTGTGATTGATATTCCTACACAAAAAATAATTACCACCATAGAGGTAGGCAGTACACCTGAAGGTATCACCATAGATAGCGCCAACCAGCGTGCCTACATTGCAAATTGGGGTAGTAATAATGTAAGCGTAGTAGATACCAACACTAATAAACTAATAACCACGATTAAAACGGGCGATAAGAGCCGCGCGTTTGGTCAATTTATTTTAAGCCATTAAATTAAGCGAACAAAATAGTCTATTGCAATTAAGCCTTGTCAACCAAGCACTCACTTTATCGTTAACACTGATACAAATAGCAACAGATTTACTAAAACTGTTTTTAAGAATTCATAGCGCTATTAATAAAACTGGTTCTAATTTATCAAGGTTGTCATTTATAATATGTTGTTGTTTTTGAATAAACCCTCTCATTTGAGAGATACGGAGAAAGTAAACATGAAAAAGATTTTAGCGTTATTAGCACTTAGTCTTATAGCTACTACAGCTTCAGCACACGGCCCTACACCACAAAAAGTAGAAAAAACTATTACTATTAAAGGTGATCCAGCAAAAGTTTGGGCTTTAGTAAAAGATTTTGGCAATATGCAAAAATGGCATCCAGCAGTTGCGACAGACAAAGTGTCACAAAAGAAAGATGAGAATGGTGAAATGGCAACCTATAGAGCATTAGCACTTAAGGGCGGCGGCGTAATTAACGAAAAACTACGCAACATTGATGAAACAGCGATGAAACTGAAATATGAAATCGTTGATAGCCCATTGCCACTCACAGATTACAACTCAACAATCACGGTTGCTAAAGGTGATGTTGCTGGCGAAACAACAGTCACATGGGTAGGTCGCTTTTACCGCCTATATAAATTGAACCCACCCATTCCAGCAGGTCAAGATGATGCAACTGCAGTTGCTGCAGTCACTGGTATTTATGATGCCGGTTTAGCAAACTTGAAAAAGGTAGTAGAAAGCTCAAAGTAACTGACCGCCAAGAGGTGACAAAATGGTCACTTAAGAAATTTTTAAGTGACTTGTTTTGACAGTTTTTTTGCGGTTGCAGTGAGCAGAAGCTTAATTTGAAGTAATAAAAAAAAGCGAAACTTTTAGTTTCGCTTTTTTTATTCGCTATTGATATCAATTTATGAGTGTTCCTAGCAACAAAAAATACCTGCATACCCTTTTATTTATTAGGTTTAGATAAAATCTTCTTTTCATGTTAGTTATTCTCAACTCATTTTAGCGTAAAAATACAACTGTTAAAATTAAAACTAAAAATGTTGGCACAGCCATTGCTAATAGTTATTCAACACTGCAATACAAACAACAGTGTGTGAACACTTAATTTTATACAAAGGACTTTAAAATGAAACAAATTCAAAAAGGTTTTACACTAATCGAGTTAATGATTGTAGTTGCAATTATCGGTATTTTAGCTGC
>JACMNP010000013.1 GCA_014378495.1 Methylotenera sp.
AGTTTAATTTAGCACTAGTTTACTGACACACAGTCTGAACAATTCATCCCTTAACACAGAATTTGTTGATGTTTAAAACGCCAATCTCCGCTTTAATTCTTATTCATACTACTGACTTGCAAGTGCTTATTATGGAACGTGCTGATAAAGCTGGTTATTGGCAGTCGGTCACAGGTAGCTTAGAGGCAGGGGAAACGCCACTACATGCAGCCATTCGTGAAGTATATGAAGAAACAGGCTTAGATGCTACGCAATATAATTTGCAAGACTGGAAAATGTCGAATGTATACGAAATTTATGAGCATTGGCGCTATCGCTACGCGCCTGGAGTAATGCACAACACCGAACATTTATTTGGCCTTGAGTTAGCAAGACCAGTGCCCATCATACTTGCGCCTGATGAACACGTGCAATACGAGTGGGTAGATTGGCGAGAGGCAGCCAAGCGCGTTTTCTCTTGGACGAATGTAGATGCAATAACTAAATTAGGTGAGCGCCACGGGCTTAAGCTTTAAACTTAAACTATGTAAACTTAAAACCAAGTATAAATTTGAACCAAGCATAAACTTAAACCAAGTAATTTAAAAGTAGTAAACTATCAACTTAAAGCCTATTAAGTAATTGTAATTAATACTATGCAAACAGATACTATTTCAAATCCACAAACCTTATTTAATCAAAGCAAAAGCATTCCGATTAAATTTGAGCGCTTTCAAGCGGCTGACGATGCAGACTGCCAACGTCGTATTATTGCTGCAAAAGAAAAGCTGGGCAAACGCCTAGTGATTTTAGGTCATCACTATCAAAATGAAGGTGTTTATCGCCATGCCGATTACACGGGTGACTCGCTTAAACTCTCACGTTATACAGAAAATCTTGATGCTGAGTTTATTGTTTTTTTAGGCGTGCATTTTATGGCAGAAGTAGCTGATATTTTAAGCCGCCCAGACCAAATCGCTATCTTGCCAGATCTTGCTGCTGGCTGTTCGATGGCTGACATGGCCAACCTTGCGAAAGTAGAGCGTAGTTATCGCGAACTGAATAAAGTACTTAATTTTGATGAGCAAATCACGCCTATCACTTATATTAACTCAGCCGCCGACCTAAAAGCATTTTGCGGTGAGCATGGCGGTATTGTTTGTACGAGCACCAATGCTACAAAAATAATTGAATGGGGCTTTGCACAACGTGAAAAAGTCTTATTCTTTCCAGACCAAAATCTAGGCAGATGGTCTGGGCATAAAATGGGCATTCCACTCGAACAAATGCCGATTTGGGATCCTGATCAACCTATGGGCGGTCTAACTGTTGAACAAATCAAAAATGCAAAAATTTTGCTGTGGAAAGGCCATTGCGCTGTGCATCAAATGTTCAGGTTGCAAAATATTACCAAATTCCGTGCTGAGCATCCCGATGGGTTCGTGATTTCTCACCCTGAAGCGCCGTTTGAAGTATGTTTGAATTCAGACTATGTGGGTTCTACTGAATATATTCTTAAAACAGTTTCTGATGCGCCTGCGAACACCAAATGGCTGGTTGGTACTGAGCTCAACTTAGTGAACCGCCTAGCTAACAACATGAAATCTCAAGGCAAGCTCGTACAATTCATGAGTCATGTTGTGTGTGAGTGCTCCACAATGGCTCGCATAGACCCACAACATTTAGCTTGGACACTAGAGAATTTAGTTGAAGGTAATATTGTGAATCAAATCAAAGTGCCTGCACACGAAGCCAAATTAGCCAAGCTTACTTTAGAGCGTATGCTGGCTGCCTCCTAAATAGCTGCTTCATAAAATGAGTTTAAATCAAAGCTGTCCTTTGTGTGTGCCAACGACTAGCACGCTACTTTGGCAAGATGATTTTTGTCGCGTGGTGTTATTAAACGACATTGATTATCCTGCTTATTGTCGAGTTGAATTGCTTGCGCACATTAAAGAAATGTCAGACTTACCACCACTGCAACGTGCGCGCATGATGAAAACAGTATTTGCGGTAGAAGTAGCGTTACGAGAGATTTTTAATCCAGATAAAATCAATTTAGCCAGCTTAGGTAATAAAACCCCGCATCTACACTGGCATGTCATTCCAAGATTTGAAAACGACAAACACTTTCCGAACCCTCACTGGGGTGAAGCAATACGTGATAGCAAGACTACTCCACTCGATGCGAATGCTGTTAATATACTTACACAGAGAATCACTGCACACGTTGAATGTGCATTAAACGCTGCTTAAACTAACGACCACGTCTAAAATTGATAAGCTAAATAGCGAGCCTTTCAACCACTTTGCCATTGATTAAATGGCTATCGATAATCTCATCAATGTCTTCGTTATCGACAAATGTATACCAAATCGCTTGAGGGTAAACCACTAATAGCGGCCCTTCGCTGCAGCGATCCAAACAGCCAGCA
>JACMNP010000099.1 GCA_014378495.1 Methylotenera sp.
CGTCAATTAGTGAAAGATGGTGTGTTACAAGGTTATGTATTAGGCAGTTATTCCGCACGTAAGTTAGGCATGCAAACAACAGGTAATGCAGGTGGCAATCATAATTTAATTGTGCAGTCAGGCGCGCATGACTTTGCTGGTTTATTAAAGCAAATGGGTACTGGCTTGCTGGTAACAGAGTTGTTAGGCAGCGGTATTAATATGGTGACAGGCGACTATTCAAGGGGTGCAGCAGGTTTTTGGGTTGAAAACGGTGTTATCTTGCACCCAGTTGAAGAGATTACGATTGCGAGCAATATGGCAGATATGCTGAAAATGATTGTTGGTATAGGGTCTGATGTAGTCATTCAAGGCTCAAAGCAAGTCGGATCTATTTTGATAGAGCGTATGACAGTGGCGTGTGAATAATCTGCTTCAGCAGATATATTCCACGGACAAGACCCTTGCGGACTCAGTCGTTTAAATATATTAATTGTATAAAGCGCACAGTAAAAACTATATTAAAGCTTTAAAAATAAAAAAGCCCCAGTAACGGGGCTTTTTGCTGTGAATGCACGCTATTTCTTGATAACCGTTTCAGAATCTATCTCTTGAAAATCATCTTTAATAAATTCATCTGGCACCAATCCATCTTGCACTAAACTTGCGCGTCTTTGTAAATACGCGTCACGTGTAAATGCATAAGGGTCTAATGAAGCTTCATCTACTAGGTCAGTGGCAGTCAATAATTCTGTACGTTTGTCTAAAAACCTAGCCGCAATTATTTGGTTTTGTAATCTGATTTGACCAATATTATGTGGGTAATTGATTACATCGGTTGTCAATGAGTCAAATACTAAGCCAGTAGTATCGCGCAAGCTAGATGGGCCAAGAAATGGTAATACTAAGTAAGCACCATTACCAACACCCCAATAACCAAGTGTTTGACCAAAATCTTCTTGATGCTTAACAATGTTATCTTTAGCAGCTACATCAATGAAGCCAGCTACACCAAAAGTGGTGTTAATTACAAAGCGACCAGTATCAGTAAAGGCATTAGCAAATTTTAACTGCAACAAATCATTCACAACTGTAGTGAGTGAAGTAAGGTTGCTAAAAAAGTTATTAAAGCCAATACGAACAGGCGTAGGCGCTATGAATTTATATGCCTTAGCAACCGGTTTGATTAACGCCTTGTCGGCTACGTCATTAAACTTATAAATGCCACGATTCATGCCTTCCAGCGGATCTTTACCCGCTTGGGAAGCACAGCCAGAAACAACAAAGGCCAGCACTATTGCAATGATTAAATTTGATTTTCTTATATGCATTATTTAATTCTTTTTAACATGATTACATTTAACTACAGATTATTCAGGACTAAGCAATTTCTGTCCACTGATATAAATTGCTTAATAATTATACCTATGTTGCCTGTTGCATAAATACAACAGATGATGTCTCACGTAAAGACCATGTTTTCGCATCATTTATTGCTAGTCATTCACTACTGTTGCATTTTCAGGGCCAGAGTTTTCCTTATATAAGCTTAACACTAGCGCCCTTTGTGTCGCATGATCAACAATAGGTGCTGGATAATCTATGCCTATAGAGAGATTCAATAATTGTAATCTCAACGGCGGAATTAGCCATGGCGCGTGTATTTCTTTGTCATGACATTGTGCCAATTCTGGCACATATTTGCGAATGAACTTACCCTGAGTATCAAAGCGTTCGCTTTGGGTGATTGGGTTAAAAATTCTAAACCACGGTTGCGCATCGCAGCCTGTACTAGCAGCCCACTGCCAACCACCGTTATTTGCACTAAAATCAAAGTCGATCAATTTATCAGCAAAATACCGCTCACCCCAGCGCCAGTCTATGAGTAAATCTTTTACCAAAAAGCTGGCGGCAACCATGCGCAAACGGTTATGCATAAAGCCTGTAGTATTTAGTTGACGCATAGCCGCATCAACTAAGGGGTAACCCGTCTTTCCATCACACCAGGCTTGAAATAGCGCTTGATCGTTAGGAAAAGGTAAAGCTTCGTATTCTGACTTGTAGGCATGGCCAGTGGCTATTCGTGGATGATGGTGCAAAATTTGCACATAAAAATCCCGCCAAATCAGTTCACTCAACCATGTTTGTGCGCCGGTATTCGCTTCTAATAAGGCTTCACGGACTAAATGGCGAATTGATATTGTGCCAAAACGCAAATGTACTGATAGATAGGAGACGCCTTTGATGGCGGGAAAATCCCTTGCATCTTTGTAGCGACTCATCCGTTCTTTAAATTCATTAAATAAGGTTAAACCACCCTGCATGCCAGTAGGCAATCGCATGCTAGATAAATTGGTTTTTTCAAAGCCCATATTGGATAAGCTTGGTATTTCAGTCAATGTGGTTTTGGCTAAATGGCTACTGTAAGTATCTACAGCGTAGGGCTTGATATAAAAATCATTAATCGTTTTCAACCACATGTTTTTATAAGGGGTAAATACGCCATAAGGCTTGCCAGCCATAGTGAGTACTTCATCTTTTTCAAAAATCACATGATCTTTATAATGCTGAAACGCAATATTATTTTGTTTAAGCTGAGTCGCCACATGCGCATCTCTAGCTATCGCACTTGGCTCATAATCGTGATTCACAGACACTGCCTGCACACCTAGATGATGTGCAATATCTGGAATTTCATGCTCAGCACGACCGTATAGCACGATTAAATCGCCACCTTTGGCCATGAGTGCTGCTTTTAGCTCACGCACACTTTCCCAAATAAACTCAACACGTCGGTCATGTTTGTCATGCAATTGATCGAGAATATCCGTATCAAATACAAATGCGCAATATACTTGGCTTGATGTTTTAAGTGCGTGATAGAGCGCCGCATGGTCGTAATCGCGTAAGTCGCGTCTAAACCAGACTAAAGATTTTTGATATTGCATTTTTTGATTTTATTCGCGATGATAAGGATGATTGGTAATGACAGAGTGGGCACGGTAAAGTTGCTCAGCTAGCATTATGCGCACCATCGCATGAGGTAATGTGAGTTTAGATAAGCCCCAAAGCCAATCAGCTTTTTGTTTGACAGAAGCATGCAAGCCATCAGCGCCGCCGATAACCAGTGCAATATCTTTACCTGATGATTGCCAGTCTTTAAACTTTTCGGCAAGCTGCAAGGTCGTGACTTCCTGTCCGCGCTCGTCTAAAGCAATTAAATAATCTTTACCAATAACATCAAGAATACGTTTAGCTTCAATGAGTTGAATATTATCTGTACTATTACCTGCCGCGCGTTTCTCAGGTTTTATTTCGATGATTTCAACAGAAGCTTCGCGTGGCATGCGCTTGATATATTCAGCACAAGCAGTTTCAACCCAACTTGGCATTTTATGGCCGACAGAGACAATGCGTAGCTTCACCTATTATCTCTGCGGATATGACGGTTAGTTTAAATCTAAATTACTCAGCCTTGATATGACCACGGCGATTTTCAGCTTCACCCCATAATTGCTCAAGGTTATAGTAGGCGCGGGTAGTGGGTACCATAATGTGAACGACGATATCATTTAAATCGACTAATACCCATTCACCTTCTTTTTCGCCTTCTGTACCGCGGATCGAATAGCCTTTTTCTTTTAGCTTTTCACGTACGTTATCGGCGATTGATTTAGCTTGGCGGCTTGACGTTGCTGAGGCAACGATCATGTAACTCGTCATGCTGGTGAGCTTGCGCACATCCATCACGGTGATATCAAAGCCTTTAATGTCTTCTATCGCGTCAACTACTGCGAGTTTCATTGCTTCTAAATAGTTTGCGTCTGAATTTACTACATCTAAATCGGTGGTCATTTATGCGGCCTGTGCTGGAATTGCATTGCGTTGAGATTGTATGCGGTTGTTGTTATCCACATACACAAGTTGGGGGTGGAACTTTTCAAGTTCAAGTTCGCTGTAATTGGCATAGCTAGCAATAATCAAAATATCTTGAGGATTAGCTTTATGTGCGGCTGCGCCGTTCACAGAAATAATGCCTGAATTACGTTCAGCACGAATTGCATAGGTACTAAAGCGTTCACCATTTGTAACGTTGTAAAGATGAATTTTTTCGTATTCACGAATGTTAGCTGCATCCAATAGGACTTCATCAATCGCACAGCTACCTTCATAATGAAGCTCGCTATGCGTTACGTGTACTCGGTGCAGCTTAGATTTAAGCATCGTTCTTTGCATGGCGCTTAACCTATTAATAATAAAACAGTATTATAGTGTAAACAAAGGTTTATAGTAACTTAACAAGTAGTTTGTTCACATTATAACTACTTAAAAATCACTAAAAAAGTGAACTCAATGTGTGTTATTCAGCAAAGCTCCCAAGAAAATATCTTTATTTAGATGGCCGTCTTATTGCAAGGAGTAGAGCATTTGCGCATGCATAACTAGGTCACTGGTTTGTTGCAATTAGGGCAGGGCATATATAGGGTGGAAAAAGGTTTTGCGCCTTAATCTGGAAAAGTTATCTGGTTAATTCGATATTATCAATAAGTCGGGTATTGCCGATTTTAGCCGCGGCTAAAATCACTAATGCCTTGTCATGAGCTCCGGCTGGCATCAGAGTGTTTGCAGAGCAGATTGAAATATAATCTACCAGCCAACCACTGTTATTCAATGTTTGTGTGGCTTGCAGCGTTAACGCAGCAAAATCAATGTCACCTTGTTGGATTTTTGTTGCGATACTTTTTAATGTTTGTTGTAGTTTAACGGCTTCTATTTTTTGCGTTTCAGTCAAATAGCCATTCCGTGAGCTCATCGCTAAGCCACTATCTTCACGAATCGTTTCGCTGGCAATGATGGTGATTGGCAAATTAAATTGTTTTACTAATTCGCGGATCATAAATAATTGCTGAAAGTCTTTTTTACCAAACACGGCAAAGTTAGGGGTCACGATATTGAATAACTTCATCACCACGGTAGCCACACCTGCAAAATGCCCTGGTCTACTTGCACCACAGAGCGCATCGGCTATGGCTGGTGGATTAATCGTCATGGTTTGATTTAGATTTTTATCATCAAAATCAGCATACATTTCTTCCACACTAGGCGCAAAAACAAAACTTGCTCCTGCAGTACTTAACTTTTCACAATCTGCTTCTAAAGTACGCGGGTAGCTCGCTAAATCTTCATTCGCACCAAACTGTAATGGGTTCACAAAGATGCTGACCACCACGCATGCTGCATGCTGCTTTGCAATATC
>JACMNP010000100.1 GCA_014378495.1 Methylotenera sp.
AAATAGAGTAAAAAGCCAATAATCGCGATAAATATCAACCAGCGATTGTTAGTAAAAAGATTTTTTGGTGCTGATTTTTTGGGTTCAGTCGTCATATAGGTTAAAATTATACTTAACTATCGATTAACTTCCTAAAACCATTCGATAAACCTTAAATTTATTACTAAGACGTTTTTATAAAGAGAGCTCCGTTTTGACTATACCTTCTTCTGATTCAAATTCTAATACAACATCAATTAGCTACCGCGATGCTGGCGTGGATATGGAAGCAGGCGATGCGCTAGTTGAACAGATCAAGCCATTTGCAAAACGTACCATGCGCCCAGAAGTATTGGCTGGTATCGGTGGCTTTGGCTCATTGTTTGAAATGCCGAAAAAATTCAAAAATCCAGTGTTGGTATCTGGCACAGATGGCGTAGGCACTAAACTTAAACTCGCTTTTGAGTTGAATAAACACGATACAGTGGGTATCGATTTAGTTGCCATGAGTGTGAATGATATTCTGGTACAAGGTGCAGAGCCGTTATTTTTCTTAGATTATTTTGCTTGCGGCAAACTGGAAGTAGGCACCGCTGCACAAGTGATTAAAGGTATTGCGCAAGGTTGTGAGCAATCTGGCTGTGCGCTAGTGGGTGGCGAGACTGCAGAAATGCCAGGGATGTATCCGGCGGGTGAGTATGATTTAGCAGGCTTTGCCGTAGGTTGCGTGGATAAAGAAGCGATTATTAACGGCACGACCATTGCAGCTGGTGATGTCGTGTTAGGCTTGGCTTCAAGCGGCGCACATTCCAATGGTTACTCATTGATTCGTAAATTGATTGCAAAATCAGGCATTGATTTTGAGTCAGACTTTCATGGTAAAAAATTCAAAGATGTGGTGATGGCGCCAACGCGTATTTACGTGAAACCATTATTGCAATTAATCGCAACACTACCAGTAAAAGGCATGGCGCATATTACTGGTGGCGGTATTACAGAGAACATTCCACGGGTACTGCCAGCAGGCTTAACTGCTGAGATTAAAGCGGGCAGTTGGGCTATGCCGCCTCTATTTACTTGGTTGCAAGCGCAGGGCAATGTGTTGGATAGTGAAATGTATAAAACCTTTAACTGCGGCATTGGTATGGCAGTGATTGTAGCCAAAGAAGATGCTGAGGCCGCAAAAGAATTATTGCAAGATGCTGGCGAAACAGTATTTGAAATTGGGACTATTCGTGCCCAACAGGTGGGTGAAGCACCAACAGTAGTCATTTAATTTTAGAAATTTGTATCTAAAACTCAACTTCATGCGTTAACTGGTGATGTAAGTTTTAAGGAGTTGTCGTGTTACGTCATATTAAAGTATTAAGTTTAGCATTTAGTTTTATGTTTGCTACTTTCGCCTCTGCTCAAGATGCTTTGCCTAAACGCATTCAAGCGAATTATGAAGTCACTAAAAATGGTCAGCCTTTTGCGACGGTTAAAGAGCAGTTTGTGGTGACAGGCGCAACTTATAAAATTGAAAGCATTACCAAAGGGTTGGGTGTGTATGCTTTATTTGGTGAGCGCAAGCTAACCAGTATAGGTGAAGTTACCGTTGAAGGTTTGAAACCTACACACTTTGAGTTGCAGCAGGGTGATAATGCTAAAAAAACGCTCATTGCGGATTTTGACTGGCCGAAAAATACCTTACACATGCTGGTAAAAGGCAGCGTAAAAGATGCAGTACTCACCGCTGGTACACAAGACTTAGCGAGTTATGCTTATCAGTTTATGTATTTACCCGCACCATTAAAAGATGCGATTACAGTGAATTTAACCACAGGTAAAAAGCTCAATCAGTATCAATACAAGATTAACGCTGAGCAAGAGGTGCTAGATGTTGCTGGCGCTCAATATAAAACTTTACACTTGGTGCCGCCAGAGCAAAGTAAACCTCAAACTGAAACGAAAGAGCTTTGGTTAAGTGCTGAGCATCATTATGTGCCTGCGCGCATTATGATTATTGATGAAAATGGTCAAAAATTAGAGCAAACACTTACTGAGCTGCATGTGGAATAAATCTTTTCTGATACGCTGCAAAGGTATTTGGCAAAACCCTAGTTATCGTCGGTTTGCCATTGCTTTAGGTATATCGTTTTTACTGCACTTATTTTTGATTGGAAAATTTTATTTTAATGTCCCAGAATTAAACCAAGGCCATCATTTGATTGAGGCGCAATTGGTATTAGACACACCAACGATTTCTAAACCAGTATTACCAACACCAATGGTGGTGCCAGTAAAGTCTAAGCCTGTTAAGCCCATTCCAGTTGTGGAAGATGTTATAAAGCCAGTGCTATCTGAAGCTGAAACGCCAATATCCAGTGAATCTCAAGCATCTGTAGAGCAATCGCCACCAGTTGTAACTGCAGAGACCATTAGCCAAATTAAACCCTCTGATGCAGAGCCGCCGCCAGAAAGCATCATAGAAGAGTCAGTTGTCAAAATTAATCCTGATGCTTATCAATATGTGGAAACAGAGTTTGATGTACGTACAGATATTTCTGCTAGTGTGAACAGCAGCGCGCCAGGTAAGGCCAAAATAGTGTATGAGTTGTTACCAAATCGTGAGCAATACAAGATAAAAAGTTTGATGGAGGCTAAAGGTTTAGCTGGATTAGTCATCCCAGATTTATTGCAAACTAGTGATGGTTTTTTAATTAACACTGGCCTGCAGCCTAAGCATTATCTGTATCAGTTTGGTAACAATAAAAATAAAACATTTATGGCAGATTTTGACTGGGAACAGAAAAAATTATATCTGCATGGCGCAAAAGGTGATCAAACTTTAGATTTGGTTGAAGAAAATAGCAATACTACGCAAGATTTGTTAAGTTTTATGTACCAGTTTATGTTCTCGCCACCCTTGCAAACACTGAAATTCAGCATCACGAATGGAAAAAAATTAGGGCTTTATGAATATAGTTTTGAGGGCGAGGAGGTGACGCCCACTAAAATGGGCAACTTAACCACTGTGCACTTATTGAGAAACACAAATGAGAGTGATGAGAAAACAGAATTGTGGTTAGCCTTAAATTATCAGTACGTACCTGTTAAAATACGCAAAACGGAAAAAGATGGCAAAGTGTACGAGTTACTAGTCACTAGTTTAAAAACAGAAAAGCCAGCCACGCAAGCAGAATAGTAATGCATCAAAGCGTCTCATTTTAGAGGCGCCATCAATATATAAAGAGAATCAAATGACGCCAACTTTAATACGGCAAGCTTCAGTAATGTTATCCAACTTGCTAGAATTTAATAGCCCAGCAGATGTGAAATTAAGTGAATTCTTTCGCAATAATCGCGATTTAGGCACTAAAGAGCGCGCCTTCGTCGCAGAAAGTGTATACGGCGTATTACGCAGATTACGCTTTTTAAGCGCGGTCACGGCGAATGAAGAAAATGATCCAGATGATGCGCGTAAGCTAGTATTGGCATGGATGCTGCGCGTACAGGGTATGAGCATACAAAAACTTGAGCCTATGCTGAGCGAACAGCAAATTGAATGGGCGCACACCATTAAAGCGAAATCGACAGAAAATATGCCGTTGGCAGTGCAGGCTGATGTCCGTGATTGGTTGTGGGAGAAGTTAGTTGCGCAATATGGCGAAACAGAAGCATTAACTATCGCTCGCAGCATGCATGAATCAGCAACGCTGGATATTCGTGTGAATACTGTCAAAGGTACGCGCGACGAAGTAATGGCAAAAATGATTGCTGAAAATACCACAGGTGAAGCCAATATTACTAAAACACCTTATTCACCCATTGGTTTACGCATGCCATTGCGCTTGAATATTAGTCGTCATGTGTTGTTTACTGAAGGTAATATTGAAGTGCAAGACGAAGGTAGCCAAATATTGGCGCATTTAGTAGCGCCTAAACGCGGCATGATGATTGCAGATTTTTGTGCAGGTGCAGGTGGAAAAACTTTGGCAATTGGTGCATTAATGCGTAATACGGGCCGTTTATATGCGTTCGATGTATCAGAGAAGCGCTTATTTAATTTAGGTAAACGTTTAAAACGTTCGGGTTTGAGCAACTTGAATGCTCAAAGTATTAGTAGTGAAAACGACCCTAAACTTAAGCGTTTAAATGGTAAATTTGATCGTGTACTGGTCGATGCGCCTTGTACTGGCTTAGGTACCTTACGCCGCAATCCTGATCTTAAATGGCGTCAAACGCCAGAAGATTTAGCTGAGTTGACAGAAAAACAAGCTAAAATTTTAGCGCGTGCAGCTAGATTGACTAAAGTAGGTGGCCGTTTGATTTACTCAACTTGCAGCTTGCTTAAAGATGAAAATGAAAACATCGCTGAAAGCTTTTTGGCTACACATACAGATTTTAAATTATTGAATGCAGCAGAGATTTTAAGCCAACAACAAATCAGTTTAGATACAGGTAAATATCTAAAATTATTGCCGCATTTACATCAAACCGATGGTTTTTTTGCAGCGGTGTTTGAAAAAATAGTGGTTGGTGATTCGCCTGTTGTTGCAACTCTATCAGCTATTGATGAAGTATTAGTAGTGGAAAATGAAATCAAGCCTAAAACTAAAAAAGCTGCCAAACCCAAAAAAGAATCAGCAACAGAAGAGCCTTTGATTGAAGCTACTGCTATAGCTACTAAAGTAGTCAAATCTAAAGTTGCTAAAGTAGTTAAAGAGAAGGTCGCGAAAGAAAAAACTGCAAAAGAAGACGTTGTAAAAGAAAAGTCAGTTAAGCCCAAAGTGACAAAACCTAAACCAATGAAAGAGTAAGTTACTCATGAAGCTGCCTAGTCTTAACATCCAAATTTTTATAGGTACATTTCTGGGGGTTACGATTGGGCTGTATTTTCATTACTTAGGTATGCAGCACTCTGTCGTAAAAGACGGATTATATGCGTCTGAGTTAGTAGGCACGCTGTTTATAGATTTGCTTAAAATGGTTCTAGTACCACTCGTATTATGCTCAATTACAGTTGGTATTGCCAATTTGCGGCAACATCGGCAAATACATCGTGTCTGGGTAACTACACTTCTATTTTTTCTTAGTAGCACAGCGATTGCAATCATAATCGGCATGTCGGCTAGTCTTTACTTCAAGCCAGGTAGTGGTTTGCATTTAGCAATGTTTGAGCATGCTATGCAAAACTACGAAGCTAAACAGTTGCCAATATCAGATTTCTTTGCGCAATTTTTGCATGGACTGTTCGTCAATCCTTTTGCAGCTTTAGCACAAGGGAATGTGCTGGCCATAGTCATGTTCGCGCTTATTCTAGGCGTTGCATTGGTTATCGGTGGCGAGCGTTATAAAAATATATTGCAATTGTTACAAGAGTTGTTAGAGCTAACGATGCGCATCATTAGTTGGGTGATGAAGTTGGCACCATTAGGCATTATGGCGCTTCTCATTAAACTAGTAACCACGCAAGATGCTGCAATGTTGACAGTATTGGCTAAGTTTGTAACGGTAATCATTGGCACTACCTTATTTCATGGTGCTGTAGTATTGCCGCTAATTTTATATTTATTTACTGGCAAATCGCCATTATGGTTTTGGCGTGGTGCTCGTGAGGCGCTCATTACAGCATTTGCTACGAGTTCTAGTTCATCTACGCTTCCTGTCACTTTACGTTGTGTGACACAACATCTGCATGTAAAGCCTGAGATTGCAGGTTTTGTTGTGCCTTTAGGTGCAATTTTAAATATGGATGGCACGGCATTATATGAGGCAGCAGCAGCATTGTTTGTCGCTAATTTAGTAGGTATAGAGCTGAGTTTGGCACAGCAGCTCGTTGTGTTTTTTATTGCAATGATTGCTTCAATTGGTGCGCCGGGAATACCAAGTGCAGGTATGGTGACCATGGTGATGGTGTTGCAATCGGTAGGCTTGCCAGCCGAGGCGATAGCAATTTTGTTGCCGATGGACAGATTGTTGGATACCATCCGCACCTCGGTAAACGTAGAAGGCGATATGGTCGGTAGTTTGGTCATACAAAAGCTCGTTCATAAAATATAACCAAAATTAAATTCAAGCAATCATATAAATGCTAAATTTTCATAAGGCTGAGCTCATTGATGCCAGCGCAATTGCCGAGCTTATCAACTCAGCCTACCGTGGCGAAAGTAGCCGCATTGGTTGGACAACCGAAGCAGATTTGCTAGATGGCTTGCGCACGACTACAAAAGAAGTCGCAAGCATTATCAAGCGAGACGACGCATTCATGCTGATTGGTGTGTTAAATGACCAACTAATTGCCACTATTTGTTGCGAACGCCAATCAGCACATGGTAGAAATATCGCACATTTGGGCATGATAGCCGTTAAACCAAAGTTACAAAATCAAGGCCATGGCGCGACGCTTATTCAAGCGGCAGAGGCAATAGCACTCAGAGAGTGGCGCGTAGCAGGTTTCCATATGACCGTTATCTCAATTCGCAGCGAGCTCATTGCATTTTATGAGCGGCAAGGCTTCAAGCGTACAGGCGAGTTTAAAGACTTTCCTGTTAATTCAGCACTTTGGCAGCCAAAAGTTGAAGGCTTAAATTTGGAGTATTTGGCTAAGGTGATTCGTTGATAGTTTATGGATGCCGTAAATTTTATTTTTAAACGTTTACTTAGTGTGCAGTTTTAAATCTCACTTAGCAAAGCAAAACAAAACAACATGCAACCCCAGTCTCTTAAATCAGCGAATCATAGTCTTATCGGCTCGTTAATGGTACTTGTCGCGGCAGTCGCATTGTCATCTAAGGCCATTATTGTTAAATTAGCCTACGTCTATGCGGTAGATGCCTCTACGCTAATTGCCTTACGCATGGCATTCTCTGCTCCATTTTTTATTGGTTTAGCATTGTGGGCGCATATTTCAGCCGCAACTTTAAAAATCAGTAAGTATGACGGTTGGATGCTGGCTTTATTTGGCGCATTGGGCGGTTATGGGCCAATGCTGTTAGATTTTGCAGGGTTGCAATATGTAACAGCTGGTTTAGAGCGGGTGATTTTGTTTCTATACCCTGCGATTGTGATTTTCTTTAGCGCCATATTATTTAAAAAGCATATTGGCAAACGTGAATGGTTTGCACTGGTAATTACATATGTAGGGGTCGCTTTAGCCGTTGGACATGAATTATCGTTAACTAAATCTGGTTCGGCAGATACATTATTAGGTGCGGGACTAGTGTTTGCTAGCGCTGTACTTTATGCGGCTTATTTGGTTTACAGCGGCTGGGCAATACCGCGCATTGGGTCAACCTCTTTTACCGCATATACGATGCTCGCTGCAGCGTTGGCGAGCGGAGTGCATTATGCAAGTACATCACATAATATTTCTGTTTGGCATTTACCAATGCAGGTTTACTGGCTGAGCCTGCTCATGGCGGTGGTCGCTACCGTATTACCTGCCATTTTGTTAAACGCAGGCATACATCGGATTGGCAGCAATAAATCGTCATTGGTTAGTTCAATCGGCCCAGTTTCAACTATTTTGTTAGCTTATGTTTTTTTGGGTGAACATATTACCTGGCTGCAGCTTGGTGGTACTGGCTTGGTTTTAATTGGCGTATTAACGATTAGTATGGCTAAAAAATAGTTTGAGATAGTGTAAAAAAGCTTAAAACTAGCAGTAACAGAGCTTAGGTTACATTTTTTTTCTAATTTTCGACCAATCAAAATATGGGCCAGGATCAGTTTTACGGCCTGGTGCAATGTCAGAATGCCCAACAATACTTTGTATAGCATAGCGACTCATTAGACTGTCCAGCAAATTTTTAAGCGTTAAATATTGGGCAGATTCAAAAGCATCAAAGTCTGAGCCTTCAAGTTCTATACCAACTGAAAAATCGTTACAACGCTCACGGCCTTGCCAATTTGATACGCCAGCATGCCATGCACGATTTAAGCAGGACACAAATTGTATAAGGCTACCATCGCGTCGAATCAAAAAGTGGGATGAAACTTTACGAGTATAGATTTCAGCATAATAAGGGTGCTCGTTTGGGTTGAGCACATTGGTAAATAGCTCAATGATGCCATTACCACCATACTGGTTCGGGGGTAGGCTAATATTATGAATGACGATTATACTTATTTCATGATTAGGTCTAACATCAAAATTTGGTGACGCGATATAGTCGGCGTTATCCGCGAAACCAGCTTCATTGATGGCATACAATTTCATATACTTTAATTTTATGCGAAATTTAACTTATACAACGAAGTAATCCGATAAAATCATTATATTAATTAGTCAATAAGGAAAAACTTTCATGGTATTTGTGCAATTGTTTGTCATGCTCATCGTGATTTTAATCGCGGCAGAAGTGTTTACCAATGCATTGGAACATTTGGGCGAAAAGCTCAAAATATCAGAAGGAGTGACTGGCTCATTATTCGCAGCCGTAGGCACCGCACTGCCTGAAACCATGGTGCCCTTGTTAGCTTTACTCGCAGGTACCGACAACACTGCAACCAATGAAGAAATAGGTGTGGGTGCTATTTTAGGCGCCCCGCTAATGTTGGCGACTTTATCCATATCACTGATGGCGATTTCAGTGTGGAAGCGCCGCGGAATTCAAGGCCACTTAAGGCCAGAGCGTACAGGTTTAGTGCGTGATCTTAATTTTTTCATCATTGCTTTCGGATTTGCTGCGATTGCACTTTACGTGCCGCATGACCAACCTATCATACGTTACGCTATTAGCGCTTGTATGGTGATGACTTACTTTATTTACGTGATGATGACGATTCGTGCCTCAAAAGCGCTTGTAGAAGATGGCCATGCTACAGAAGCTGGTAGCGATATGTTTTTATGCAGAGTTGGCTTACCAAACAATATGATAGTGATTGTGGTACAGCTCATATTAGGGATTGCACTATTGATTGCTGGTGCTAAAGGCTTTATTAACGGTGTTGAAACAGCAGCTGAAATTATTGGCATTTCAGCGTTGCTATTGTCTTTGTTGATCATTCCAGTTGCTACTGAATTGCCAGAGAAAGTGAACAGTATTTTGTGGATACGCAAAGGTAAAGATACGTTAGCTTTTGGTAATATCACTGGTGCGATGGTGTTTCAAGGCACACTATTGCCAGCAATTGGTATTATGCTCACGCCGTGGCAAGCAAGAAGTGAGGTGGTGTTGGGTATTGTAATGACCTTACTTGCCGCGATTTGGCTACGCTATTTAATGGCAAAAGGCGGCATCAAAGTATGGCATTTACTGGTAAACGGTGTCATGTACGTGACTTACCTAGTCCTAGTATTAAGATAAATATATATTCGGATTGATCAGAGGCTCAATACAGTTGGGCCTTTGCAAACGCTAGTTATACTTCGCCTTCTTGTACTTCACCCTCTAGATCAGCACCATCCTCTTTAGCTAATCCTAGTTTAACTAGCCTATAACGTAACGTTCTAAAGCTAATACCTAGTAACTTAGCTGCCGCGGTTTTATTGTTTTTGGCAGTATCTAGCGCCTTAACAATCGCTCTTTTTTCGATGTCTTCCAAATAATCAGATAAGCTCACTTCACTCGTTTGGTCTAGATCAAATGATGGTTTATTGACATTGCCTGACCTAATTGCATCATCATTCATTACATCTTCAATGGTAATTTTTTTGCCATCACATAAGGCTAGGGCACGTTCCAGCATATTTTCTAGTTCTCGTACATTGCCAGGAAATTGTAATTTTTTAATGTAACTTTGTGCGTCACTCTCAATTTGTGGCACGGCAATATTCAAGTTATTACAAAGTTTGGCCATCAACAGTTCTGCTAGCAAAGGAATATCACACGGGCGATCACGCAGGGCTGGCATTTTGAGCTGAATGACATTGAGTCTGTAGTATAAATCTTGCCTAAATAACCCTGCATCCATCATTTCGCTCAGGTTTTTATGGGTAGCACTAATAATACGTACATCCACAGTTTCTTCTGCTGTACCACCTACCATGCGTACTTTTTTCTCTTGAATCGCACGCAATAATTTAACTTGCATCGCCAGTGGTAAATCAGCCACTTCATCTAAAAAAAGTGTGCCGCCACTTGCCGCTTGAAACATGCCTTCTTTATCTTGATTCGCCCCTGTAAAAGCACCTTTTTTGTAGCCGAAAAACTCACTTTCCATCAAATTTTCTGGAATCGCACCACAGTTTACGGCAATAAATGCACCATCGACTCGAGAGCTATTTTTATGAATAAGCTTAGCTGCGAGTTCTTTACCACTACCTGATTCGCCGCTGATATAGACTGGCGCTTGGCTACGAGCGAGCTTGGTAATCATGCTCCTGACATAGTTAATTGGTTCAGAATCACCAATCATTTCTAAAGTGTTAGGTGCACTATTGTTAGTTTGAGTAGAAAGTTTGAGCGCAAACTCAACCAATGGGCGCAGTTGTTTCAGTGAGATCGGCTTAGTGAGATAATCAAACGCCCCTGCTTTAAGCGCAGACACTGCATTTTCAGCGCTGGCATGTGCGGTAATCACCGCAACAGGTAAACCCGCATGGAATTCGGTAATATGATTCACTAAATCTAAACCCGAACCACCAGGCATCTGCATATCGGTTAAGCAGAGCGCATATTGGCGTTGTTGTAGCAACACTTTGGCTTCAGCAATATTGCTAGCACTATAAGTATCAATTTCCATGCGTTCAAGCGTCATCGTGAGTAATTCGCGAATATCGGTTTCATCATCGACGATTAAGCAGGTGAGTTTTTGAGTCATGCGCTATTATGCCTTTTTTAGATGAATTACAAACGCACTACCTTGCGTCAATGCTCGATATTGCAAGCTTGCACCGTTGGCTTCAGCCAGTTCACGCGAAATATAGAGACCTAAGCCGTTACCCGTATTTTTAGTGGTAAAGAACGGCTCAAATAATCTGGCACGGTCCAGTTCTGCAACGCCAGCGCCATCATCGTTAATTTCAATACTCAAGCTATTTTTACCAACTTCTACACAACTTAAATTCACGCTGGCGATTTGTTTTTGGCTATGATCCCAGCCGTTTTTACATAAATTCCATAAAATTTGTGTTAAGTGACGCTGGTCGAACGCAATCGTATGTTTTAGTTTGCACGGTTCAAGTTGAAAATGGGATATTGATATTTTTTCAACTGCACAAAATTCTGTGTAAAAATTTGCCAAAAACTCGTTGAGCTCAAATTTTTCTTGATGCGTGCGGTCACGCCTGTTAAGTTCTAATACATCTTTGATAATTTGGTCAATACGCTGAATGTTATCGGCAATAATTTGTAACATGCGTACCGAAGGTGGGTTTAAGTTTTCTTCTTCTTGCAATAGCTGGTTCGCATGGCTAATCGCACTTAGCGGATTACGAATTTCATGGGCGATATTGGCTGTTAATCTGCCTAGTGCTGCCAATTTTGCTTGCTGCGCACTAGATTGTATTTGGCTCCAATCTTGAATAAAAATAACAGCACCTGCACTGCGCAATTCACTAGTAGGCTTAAATCTGAGTTTCAGTTCGCGACTACCTAACGAGACGATTAGTTTTTGGCCGATGTCATCCCCTTTTAACCAATGGTTAAATACCTCAGCAATACTGGGAACATTGTTGTTCAGGGTGAGATTCCCAGTACTTTCTGTTGGCAAAGCGAGCAGGGATTCTGCCTGTAGATTGTGGTGACGGATATTAAGCTCAGCATCAACTACAATAACGCCATCTTGCATTTCTTGCGTAATAAGCGCATTTACTTGCGCTAAATTTTCAAGATCAACACCACGCTCTGAGGCCAGTGCCTCACTGCGTTGCATACGATTTGCCAAGCTGTATGCAAGCCAGGCCGTTGCAAAACAGCTTAAACTCAGCATCACTGGCTGAGTATAAGATGAGGTTGCTAAATCTGATTGAACGATTTGATAGCTCTGCTCAAGTAATAAGCCGATGCTAGCTAATGCTGCATAAAATAAAGCTAAACGACCGTTACTGACTAAACTGGCAGTGACAATCGTGACAATGAGTAATAGACCTAAGCCACTTTGCATTCCACCTGCCGCATGCATAAGCATCACTATAAACATAATGTCTATGGTGATTTGTGGCGGTTGAATCAGCCAGCGCTTAGTTAACGCTAGTCCATTAAGCAATAAAATTGCGATGCTAAATATTAAATAAGCCGTTGCGCAATAAAAAAATAACTGCGAATTTTCTTTATCTATCCAATTTTTGCTTCCTACGTACAAATAAGAAACAATTAAAACAATACTCAGTGTTAGCCGGAAAATATTGAGAATATCAATCGCACGCGCTTGTATAGACTCTTCACTAAGTTTTACCAAACTTGGCTTTACAAAGCTTGATTTTGATAAGTTAGGATTTTTCACTAAAATACTGCGCCTATTGCTTTATGAATACTCATTTGATTAGGATTGATAGCTAAATGAATGTCAGCGTTAATTTAAGGAAAAATTCATTTATTTTGAATATGCGCTTTGCTGCAATAAATAGCACCGCCTACTAAAAAGGCTTCAGATCTAGGTAAATGCACCGCGCAATGGGCACACTGCACCATGTCCTCAATGTGCGTTTGGTTTTGTGTGTTGGTAGTGTTTACATCGGTATCATTTTTTGGCGACTTAATTTGGCCTATATTTCGTTTTAAAATATGAATAACTAGCCAGATAAGTAATCCTAAAAAAATTAACCGCCACATCATACGTACTCCAATTATATCGTTGATATGATTGTAACCAATGCTGTGCATAGTGCAAAATCTAAACCTGATATACTTTCGATTGTGTGAATCCATAGCACATCGCTGAAATTCTTAGCGAATGACTAAACAGAAGAAAAATAGCAATTAACTATATCAATAATGGCAACCCTTAAAGAACTTTCAGATTTCCTTGAGTCAGTAGAACGTCGTGCATTTAAGCAAACAGCTTATGCTGTGCGTGACGACCATGCGGCGCTGGATATTGTGCAAGATGCCATGATGAAGTTGGCAGAAAAATATGGTGATAAGCCTGTAGCGGAATTTCCTATGCTTTTTCAGCGTATTTTACAAAATACTATGCGCGATTTTTGGCGTAGGCAAAAAGTACGTAACCTGTGGACGACTTTGTTATCTTCATTTGGGGGTGGCAATAATGGGGAAGAAGAACATGACCCGTTAGAAATGATTGATGTTGAAGATGATAGCGATGAACCATCTGCCCAGCTTGAGCGCAGTCAAACAATTAAATTGATAGAACGTGCATTAGAAAAATTACCAAGACGTCAACGGGAAGCCTTTGTGTTGCGTTATTGGGAAGACATGGATGTAGCTGAAACGGCAAATATCATGGGGTGCTCACAAGGCAGCGTTAAAACACATTGCTCACGGGCCGTGCATGCCATGGCAGCGGAGCTTAAAACGCAAGGTTTGGATAAATTGGGTCTAGCTAATCTAGATCAAGGTAAGTTGAGTTTGAATAAAACCAACTTAAGTCATTAAACATAGGCTCGAACAAATAGGAGGCGAGCGATGAGTAAAATTGAGCACAATATGAACAATAATTTAGATGGAAATATACCTACATTAACAGATGAACATCAAATGTTAATAGGTCAGCAAGCGTCTGAAGAACAAGTTGCACTTTACATGAGTAGCTTGTTAAATGATCATGCCCAGCGTATTCATGCGGTTACAGCGCAGCGCCTGTTGACTGCTCGTAGCCTAGCGGTTGAGCACTTAGCAAGCCAGCAAGCGGTTCAAGGCGTTCATCAAAGTGGTAATGTTTTGCAATGGTTAGGTGGTCATGTGGGGCAATATTTTGGACAGCATCGTGTGATGTCTGCAGCGATGTTGGCTGGTGTGATGCTGCTGACGTTTTTTGCAGCGCAACAATTTGAATTGAATAGTAATTTAGAAAATAGTGATGCGTTCTTACTAGCATCAGATTTACCACCAGAGGCTTATGCAGATAAAGGGTTTGATACATGGCTAGTTTCCAAGCGAGATTAACATTTGCTACATTAAGCTTATGGGCAATATTGTTAACAGGGCTATCATTTCATCATTTAGCCTTAGCAGAAGATGCCAATGTATCTTGGGCACAATTAAGTGATGATCAGCATAAAGTATTAAACCCATTGGCTTCGGAATGGGATACTTTACGTCCATGGCAGCGAGAAAAAATGCTGGATATTGCTCGTGACTATTCAAAAATGGATGCTGGGAAGCAAGCATTAGTGCAAAAGCGACTCAGTAATTGGAGTCGTATGACGCCTTATGAGCGTGAAAACGCTAGAAAAAGGCATCAACAATTTCAGTCTTTATCGCCAGATAAAAAAAATGAATTGCGTAAGAAGTGGACGGAATATCAAAAATTACCAGAAGCTGAACGTGATAAATTACGGACCGAGTCACCAGACACTTACAAGGATGCTGACTTAGAATAGACTTTCAGAGTTAGGTTAAGATATTAAGATGCAAAATAAACAGTCTATTCCATTTGAAGCCCCAAGTTTACTCAAGCTTGGGGCTTGTCTTATTTATGATGCGTTAGTCATTATCGCGTTGTCGTTTGCTTGCGCATTGCTATTTGTGTGGTTGGCGGGGGATGCGACACACGGTGTCAAACGCTACTTATTGCAGCTATTTTTATGGGGTTCAATCGGCATATATTTTGTGTGGTGCTGGCAAAAAAGTGGCCAAACACTTGCAATGCAAACTTGGAAGTTAAAGTTGGTGACTCCATGCGGTGGTGAGGAGAGTCAGTTACTTTCGGTCAAGTTGGCAATGATAAGATATGTATTGGCTAGCATCAGCTTAATGCTGTTTGGGTTTGGTTTTTTGTGGGCAATTATTGATCGCGATAGATTATTTTTGCATGATCGATTGTTAAAAACTAGAATCATACTGCGTTAAATTTAACAGCAATTAACGCCGCTCTACATAACGTAACATCGCTAAGCCTGCCATTAAAAACAAAATAGTAGGCGTAATCGCACTGAATAGTGGCGACCAGTCATTCAATAATCCTAAATGTACGAATACCCGATTTAAGATTTGATACATAACACCTAGCATAATGCCTATAAAAATCTTGGTGCTGGCCCCTTCATTACGTTGCTGAACAAAGCCAAAAGGTATGGCTAAAATCACCATGACCAAGCAAGCTAATGGATAGATGATTTTTGCACAAAAGGCCACTTCGTAACGGGTGGTTTTTTGCTTATTAATGGCTAAGTGATTGATGTAAGCGTGTAGATTCCAAGCTGACATTTTTTCAGGTAATACCAGTAACACATTGAGTAACTCTGGCCGAATAAGTGAATGCCACTTAGCGTTAGCAGATTTATCGACATGCGTTGCATCTTGATTAAAAGTGGTGGTTGCAACATCTTTTAATTTCCAATAATCCTCTTCAAACTCACCGCTTTTGGCATCATTGGTGGAGAGTAACTTAAATTTTTTGTCAAACTCATAAATATGAATATTCAGTAAAGTAGCATCAGGTAACACTTCTTCCACATTTACAAAACTATTACCATCTTTTACCCAAAGACCGGATCTGAAATCTTGTGCAATCACGGAGTCGGTTGCTCTAATACGCATACGTTGCGCCACTTTTTCGCTAAGTGGTGTAATCAGTTCGCCTATCAAGAAAGTCATAATAGTAAATATGGCACCTACTTTTAACAGCGACATCGAAATATCAAGTAGTGACAACCCACTGACTCTTAACACGATTAACTCAGAATGCCTCGCAAATTGTCCTAAGCTATACATACAGCCGACGAGTACTGCAACGGGCATCACATCATAAACGTGACCAGGCGCACTTAAGAAAACGAACAGTATTACTTTTCCCAAGCCATATGTGCCTTTGCCTAAGCTTTCTAGCTCTTGAATTAAATCAAAAAATGAGAACATGGCGATGAGTGCCAGCATCACTAGCAACACATTCGTGGCTACTTCTTTAAGTAGATATCGGTTAATAATTTTCATTGAATACTTCTTAACTTAACGCAAGCTATCGGCAGGGCTTGTTGTACGAATTCTCAGCCAAATGTTTGAAACAAACTTTGGTAAAATAGGTTGTTGCTGTGCGCGCCGATAGAACATATAGATGGTGAGGCTTAAAAATAATAAATGCACTGGCCATAAGCCTACTGATGTATGTACTTTCCCCTGTGCAACCCAAGCTTGCATAATGCTTAGCAAGTTGTTGTAAATCATATAAATAACAAGTGCCAACGCAAAGTTGGCTGAGCGTCCAGCGCGTGGGTCTACCGCACTGAGTGGAATTGCCAACAACGCTAATATAAGTGCTGAAATAGGGATGGCGAGCCGCCACTGCAGCTCCGCACTATTAGCACTATCGTTATTTTGAATAAGTTCTGTACTGGATTTTGATTGCGTAGTCGGTGGCTCTTGTTTCACTTCAGCAGTTTCAACTCTGATGGCATATTTTTCGAATTCTGTTGTAGAAAAATCTGCTGCGCCTCGCTCACCTTGGTAGCGGCGACCATGTTGCATAATTAAAAAATTATCACCATTTTTTTCAGCTTGCCTGCGACCTTCTGATGCCACGATAATGCCTAATTTTTGATGCTGAACTGATTGCACGAAGATATTTTTAACAACATTGCCTAATTCATCAAAGCTTTCAATAAAAAATACGCGGTCAGCGCTACTCGATTCTTTGAACACACCTGGACTAATAGAGGCCAAATCATCGCGACTTTCAAGCTGAGTGCGGTAGTCTTCTCCTTTGTTCGTCGCCCACGGCATAATCAATAAACTTAACACTGAAATAAGTACGATTACGGGGATGGCAAAAGTCAAAACAGGGCGAATCCAGCTATTTATACTAAGCCCTGCACTAAACCAAATGACCATTTCAGAATCGCGATACCAGCGTGATAAAGTCATTAGGATAGATAAAAACAATGTGAGTGATAATAACAAGGGCAGGAACTTAACCATGTTAAAACCTAACAGAGTAGTAATGGCGTCGTTCGGCAAAATGCCTTTTGCCGCAAGTTGGATTAAATATCCAGCACGCTGCGCAATCACTATCCCTACTAAAATGAGGAAAGCGCCAGTAGCAGTGGAGATGAGTTCTTGTAAAAGTGAGCGCCTAAAAAGCATATGATTTATTGAGACTATTTATTTACAACTATGAATTACGTGTAAAACACGAGATAATTTAATTAATAACAGAGAAAATACAAAATACTATGGAGTCTAGCATCATGAAATCCAGCATTATAGAATTTAGCATAAAAAACGGTAATCCGGAAAAACTGCTTAGTAATTGTGTCATTGTTGGTGTGTATGAATCTAACCAATTATCTGATGCGGCACTAGCAATTGATGCTGTTTCAGCTGGTTATATCGCAAATATTGTTAAACGTGGTGATATGGATGGAAAGTTAGCCTCAACATTAATGTTGCATAACGTACCAGGAACTCTAAGTGAGCGAGTATTGTTAGTGGGGTTAGGTAAAGCCTCTGATTTTGCTGAAAAACAGTATTGCCAAGCAGTGCGTGCTTCAACCAAGGCCGTTACTGCCAGTGGTGCGACTGATGCGGCGACTTTTTTAGCCGGGTTGCCAATCAGTCAATTAACTGCACATCGTAAAGTGGCCTATTTGGCGGAAGCTACGCTAGATGTAAGTTACAAATTTGATGCCATTAAACGTAAAAAAGAAGATGGCAAGAAAGAGGATAATAAGAAAAATGAATCTAAAAAAAGTTTTGCTAAATTAGTTGTTTATGTGGCTGCTAGTGAAGTAAATGAAGCTGAATCAGGCTTAGCACATGGCAAAGCTTTGGCTGCAGGCGTGAGCTTGGCTAAAGATTTGGGTAATCTACCACCAAACGTTTGTACACCTACTTATTTAGCTGAAACAGCAGAGTCATTAGGTAAAAAATATGATTTTAAAGTAAAAGTACTAGCGCGCGACGAGCTTGAAAAGTTAGGTATGGGTTCATTTTTAGGTGTGGCACAAGGTAGTGAAGAACCACCAAAATTTATTATTATGCAGCACTTAAAAGGTAAAAAAAGCCAAAAACCAGTGGTGCTAGTAGGTAAGGGCATTACGTTTGATACTGGTGGCATTTCATTAAAGCCAGGTGGCGATATGGATGAGATGAAATATGATATGTGTGGCGCTGCGAGCGTGATTGGTACATTCAAAACCATTGCTGAAATGGATTTGCCACTCAATGTAATCGGTATTATTCCAACGTGTGAAAATATGCCAGATGGTCGCGCAATTCGACCAGGTGATGTTTTAACAAGTATGTCTGGTTTAACTATCGAGGTATTGAATACTGATGCCGAAGGTCGTTTGATTTTATGTGATGCGCTGACTTATGCCGAGCGCTTTGAACCAAGTGCTGTTATAGATATTGCTACGCTTACAGGTGCATGTGTCATTGCACTAGGCCATCATGCCAGCGGCTTATTTAGTAACAATGAAGCATTGGCAAGTGAACTACTTAAAGCAGGTGAAACTTCGTTAGACCGTGCATGGCACATGCCGATGTGGGATGATTACCAACCACTATTGGATAGCAATTTTGCCGATATGGCTAATATTGGCGGACGAGCTGCGGGTAGTATTACTGCCGCATGTTTCTTGTCACGATTTGCAAAAAAATATGAGTGGGCGCATTTAGATGTGGCAGGAACAGCATGGAAATCAGGCAAGGAGAAAGGTGGTACTGGTCGACCTGTACCATTATTAACTGAATTCTTGGTCGCACGTGCAAATAAAGCCAATCATTGATTGTTGTTAGATGACGCGCGTAGAATTCTTTTTTAATGTGCCTGATAAGCTGGCAAAAACTGCTGAGTTGTGTGAAAAGGCGATAGCCAAAGGTCGTCAGTTGACGATTTACAGCCAAGATGATGTAATGAGTAGCCAATTACAGCAACGGCTTTGGCAACAATCAGCGAGTAGTTTTTTGCCAAGCAGTAAGTCAGGTGATGTAATAAGCCAATTCTCGCCTGTTGTACTAGATGTGAATGGTGAAAATTTAACGCAAGATGATATTTTGATTAACTTACAAATCAATCATCCGCCATTTTTCAGTAGATTTAGGTATTTGGTTGAATTAGTGAGTGCAGATGAATCAGATAAAGCTGCTGGTAGAATACGTTACAAGTTTTACCGTGATCGCGGTTATGAAATAAAATCATCAGACATGGCGATAAATTAGCTATTTTAGAGGTATGAAAATATGCAAGAAGAAGATATTCCTCTGTTAACTCAAGTGCACACTGCAGTGCAACCTGTAGCTAAACAAATTCATATTACTGCGGACTTACTCGCTGAAATTGTAAGCAAAATCCAGCCTCAATTAAAACTACAGTTAGAGGCCGAAATTGAACAGAAACTATCGGTAAGGCTCAAAAAAGAAATACACCAGGAATTACTTGATGCGCTGATGGATCAGACAGCTAACCTGCAAAAAGCAACCGAAACAGATTTTTTAAACAAGTTGAATGAGCAGTTTGAGGATAAGGCGCAAGAACTATCACTCAAATCCGAAAGTTTGCAACAAGCCAATACGGAATCATTGAAACAGTATTTAAGTGAAGAGATGGCTAATCACTTAACGACTTCGCAGCAGTCGAATCAAGCTTATCTTACAAGCGCATTAAATGAACAGTTCGGGCAGCAATCTCAAGAACTTGAGCAGCAATTTAATGTAATACAGCAATCCACGACTACATTACTAAAACAGCATGTGAGTGATGAGTTAATAGCCGCCCAACAAGTCAGTAATGAGTCACTAACCGTTAGCATGCACGATGCGCTTGAGCAGGCGCAACAGGTTTCAATAGAGCAACTTAAAAATAGTTTAGTGCAAGAGGTTGAGGTTGCATTAAATACAGCCGCTAGTGATGTCAAGCAGTTAGTCTTAGAGGATACCGCTAATTTTGTGGCTAAAGCTAAGGCAGATTTAGCGACTGAATTACCGCAAATGCTACATGCTAATGCTGCGATTATTAAATCTGATTTAGAAGCGGATATGCAAAAAGCTTTAACTCAGATGCAAGCGCAAGGCATTGCAGAAGTCCAAACTAAGTTGATTTTGGCATTGCCAATTATGCAACAATCGTTGACTAGCCAATTACAGGCAACTTTAGTAAGTTTAGAAGCCACCACCGTTGAAAATGCGAGCAATGAATTACAAGCTCAAATATCTCGATTGCATGACGAAATATTAGCTAAGCATCAAGCTAATCTGGCGACTGATTTATCTACTATTTATGAATCTTTAACTGAACAATCTCAAAGTGAGCTTAGTGTCTACTTAAATGCACTACAGGTACAGTCTCAACAGGAGTTAGAACAAAAGCTAGGGGACACTTTTCCAACGTTATATCAGGGGTTGTCTGATGAGCTTGGCGCAACATTAAAACGTGATTTTATGACATTGGCAGAAGACGCTAAAAATGATTTCAAACTAGGTTTAAATGCTGAATTACCCGAAGTAGAGCAAGTATTAAATAGCAAAGTGCATGAGATATTAGATGCTGAAGTACCACTGATTGAACAAAAAATGACGCTAAATATTAGGACCGAAATTGAGCGTTTGATTGACTCAGTACGTATGGTTTTTCAAAAATGAAATGTAGAAAATCTTACCTATGCCTATTAAGTTACAAGTGTATAAGCTTAAACCTATAAGCCACTAATTAGTAATTGATAAGCCTTTGCAGTCAAAAGTTGTTTTTCAAAATTCCCTTCATGTGGTTTAAATTTAAAAATCCACGCCTCATATGGTTTATCGTTCATGAATTCTGGTGCG
>JACMNP010000101.1 GCA_014378495.1 Methylotenera sp.
AGCAGATAAAGGTGGTTTAGAAGCAGGCGATGTGATCACTAAGTTTGATGGTAAGCCTATTAACGCTTCTGCAGATTTACCGCGTGTTGTTGGCGCTACTAAACCTGGCAAAGTCGCAGTAGTAGAAATATTGCGTAAAGGAAGTCCTAAAATTCTGAATATGGGGGTCGGTGAAATGCCGAATGAGTCAGCAGAAGTTATGCAAACTAGTAAGCCGCCTGCTAAGCCTGAAGTTAATCGTATTGGTTTGATTTTAAAAGAAGTGACGCCGCAACAAAAGAAAAAACTGAATGGTAAGAATGGCTTGTTAGTAGTTGATGCACAAGGAGCCGTTGCTCAGGCAGGTGTTCGCCGTGGCGATGTGATACTTGGTTTAAATAATACGGAAGTACAAAGTTTAGATCAGTTCAATAAGCAACTTGCTGGCTTTGCTGCAGGTAAAACGGTGGCTTTGTTGGTATTGCGTGCTGATAGTACTTTATACGTTCCAGTTAAAATCCCAGCTAGTAAATAATCTGACTAAAAATTAGTTTACTAATCTACTGATGTTAATACTTTGAATTTACTGTAAAATTAGGTAATTAGATTGAATAAAGGGCGCCTATGGCGCTCTTTATTTTAGTGCATCAACTTGTTATATAAATAGACCCTCTTTAAAAGCTCATGAAAAATATCCGTAATTTCTCCATTATTGCCCATATCGATCACGGAAAATCTACCTTGGCTGATCGCATTATTCAGCTTTGCGGTGGATTGGCTGATCGTGAAATGGAAGCGCAAGTGCTTGATTCTATGGATATTGAGCGTGAGCGTGGTATCACCATTAAAGCACAGACTGCAGCTTTGGAATATAAAGCGGATGATGGTCAAATCTATCATCTCAATTTGATTGATACGCCTGGTCATGTGGATTTTAGCTATGAAGTTTCAAGATCACTTTCTGCTTGTGAGGGTGCATTGCTGGTTGTAGATGCGAGTCAAGGTGTGGAAGCCCAAAGCGTAGCCAATTGTTACACAGCGCTCGATTTAGGCGTAGAAGTGACTGCGGTATTAAATAAAATCGACCTACCCTCTGCAGACCCTGACCGTGTGATTCAAGAAATTGAAGATGTGATTGGTATTGATGCTACCGATGCAGTACGTTGCTCAGCTAAAACAGGTCTGGGCGTGCGTGATGTGCTAGAGGCCGTCATTGCTAAAGTTCCGCATCCTGTGGGAGATGTTACTAAGCCACTTAAAGCCTTAGTAATTGATGCATGGTTTGATAATTATGTTGGCGTAGTAATGTTGGTGCGCGTAATTGATGGCACGCTAAAACCAAAAGATAAAATACGCTTGATGGCAACGCGTGCAGAATTTTTGTGTGAGCAAGTGGGTGTTTTTACACCAAAGTCATTACAAAAAACATCACTTTCAGCAGGTGAGGTAGGTTTTATTATTGCAGGGATCAAAGAGCTTGCCAGCGCCAAGGTGGGCGATACCGTTACGTTAGCAGGTAAGCCTGCTACAGAAGCATTGGCGGGTTTTAAAGAAGTGAAGCCGCAGGTGTTTGCAGGCTTATACCCGGTAGAATCTAATCAGTTTGAAGCCTTACGTACTGCGCTTGAAAAACTGAGTTTAAACGACGCTAGCTTATTGTTCGAGCCGGAAAATTCTACAGCACTGGGGTTTGGTTTCAGGTGCGGTTTTCTAGGTTTACTGCATATGGAAATCGTACAAGAACGCTTAGAGCGTGAGTACGATATGGATTTGATCACTACTGCACCAACTGTAGTTTATGAGCTGTTGCTAAAAGACGGTACAGTGGTGCAAATAGAAAATCCATCGCGCTTACCTGAGCCTTCACGCGTTGAAGAGACACGTGAGCCAGTGATTAACGTGAATTTACTCATGCCACAGGATTATGTAGGGCCAGTGATGACGCTGTGCAATAACAAGCGTGGCTTACAAAAGAATATGCAGTACATGGGTAGGCAAGTGATGTTGAGCTATGAAATGCCGCTGAATGAGGTGGTGCTAGATTTTTTTGATAAATTAAAATCAGTTTCTCGTGGCTATGCTTCTATGGATTACGAGTTCTTAGAGTTCCGTGCGGCAGATTTAGTGAAGCTTGATATTATGGTGAACGGCGAACGTGTTGATGCGTTGAGTATGATTGTACACCGTGCTAATAGTGTGCATAGAGGTCGTGAAGTGGCCGCAAAAATGCGTGAGTTGATTCCACGCCAAATGTTCGATGTAGCGATTCAAGCCTCAATTGGGGCAAATATTATTGCGCGTGAAACGGTTAAAGCGATGCGTAAAAACGTGATTGCTAAATGTTATGGCGGTGACGTTTCTCGTAAGCGTAAGTTGTTAGATAAGCAAAAAGAAGGTAAAAAACGCATGAAGCAAGTGGGTAATGTGGAGATTCCACAAGAAGCGTTCTTGGCTATTTTACGCGTTGAAGATAAATAGACTGTTTTAAAACTTAATAGAAACGTGTGTAGTAATTTAGGATAAATAAGCGATGATGTTTGCATTATTCATGATAGTCATACTTGTAATTACAGGCTTTATTTGGCTGTTAGACATATTAATATTGCGAAAAAACCGAGCTGCAGGTGCTACTGAACCAGCATTAGTAGAGTATGCAAAAAGTTTTTTCCCTGTAATTTTGGTGGTATTCTTCGTACGCTCATTTATTGTAGAGCCATTCAAAATCCCATCAGGTTCTATGATGCCAACCCTATTAGCGGGCGATTATATTTTAGTGAATAAATTCACTTATGGTTTGCGGGTGCCAATTTTGAACAACACATTTATCAAAGTCAATCATCCCACACGCGGTGATGTTTTTGTCTTTCATTTTCCGCCAGAACCTTCAATTGATTATATTAAACGTGTCGTTGGCTTGCCTGGTGACAAAATTCGGTACCAAGATAAACAGTTGACGATTAATGGCAAACATCTTGATGTGCAAGACGTGGGGAATTACGAATATGTGTTGCCTGGGTTGAACAATATGACCGCGAAAGAATATCATGAGCAATTAGGCAATGTGAGTCATAGTATTCTTATCCATGATGTGGTGGGCAACTATGATGCAGATGCGATTGGCGCAAAGTTTGCCAACGATGAAGAAATTACCGTGCCTGCTGGACATTATTTAGCGATGGGTGATAATCGAGATAACAGTTCAGATAGTCGCGTATGGGGCTTTGTGCCTGAGCAGAATCTAGTTGGTAAAGCTTTTTATATTTGGATGAATTTTGATCAAGGGTCTAGAATAGGGACTGTTATACATTAGTTG
>JACMNP010000102.1 GCA_014378495.1 Methylotenera sp.
GCCTCTTCTGCCTTTTTTGTATCATCAATTTCGCGCATCACACTTTTTAAATCAACTGCTTTAGTGTTTTGTTTAAATCGGCCAGTGAGCTCTGTTTCTAAGGTTAAATTGCCATGCGCGTATAACGCCCAGATTTCTTTGCCAAATTGAGTTGTGAGTAATTCAGGAGCAAAACGCCCAAAGTAATCTCGCAGATTACCAACATCGCGTTCAAGCATAGTGCTCGCGTGGTTATTGCCTGCAGCGTCCACTGCTTGGGGTAAATCGATAATCACTGGGCCATCTTCACTCATCAAAATATTAAATTCAGACAAGTCGCCATGCACGATGCCAGCGCATAACATACGCACAACTTCTTTCAACAAACTGGCATGATGAATACGCGCATCCTCTGCACTAAACTCCACATCATTCAACCTAGGTGCTGCATTCCCATGCGCATCAGTCACCAACTCCATCAGCAACACACCCTCGTAAAAGTTATACGGCTCTGGCACACGCACGCCTGCATTAGCTAAGCGATACAAAGCATCCACTTCAGCACTCTGCCAAGCTGCTTCTTGCGACTCTCTACCAAACTTAGAACCCTTAGCCATCGCCCGACCTTGACGACTATTTTTAACTTTACGACCCTCGGTGTAATCCACACTCTGTCGAAAACTACGCTTATTAGCTTCTTTATACACCTTAGCGCAACGCACCTCATCACCACAACGCACTACATAAACAGTCGCTTCTTTACCACTCATGAGTTGGCGCATCACATCATCAATCAAGCCATCTTCTAAGAGTGGTTCTAGTCTTTTTGGAATTTTCATAGGAATAGATAATAGGTGCGAACTGCATCAGCGTCAATCTTAGTTAAATTGATTACATAGCCTGCACATAACCTATATAAATTATTATTCATCCAACAACTTGCCACCTATCGCCCAATCTTCATAAGCAACTTCTTCAAACGTAATGTAGGTATATGATTTAGGTTTATGTGCAATGCGCTCCAAAGTCTCAGTAATCTCTTTCGCAATTTGGGCTTTTTGCTCACGACTCACTTCACCAGCGAGTTTGATATTGACGTATGGCATATAAATCTCCTTTAGTTAAATGACAGTTGCATATTTGGTTCAGGTTTAGTGAGCGCCATCATGGTCATGGGTATGCTCATCCTCATCTTGCTCTAAATCATATTCATGCGGTAGCGCCTTGTTATGCTGCAAAGTTTCCCAAATATCACGGGCAAGCTTAATGGTTGGCACTAGTATCAAGAGTGAAATTAATATCGATAAAATCGGATCTATTGGCGTCCAATTTGTAAAATAAATGACGACACCTGCAATAATCGCGGTAGCTGAACCCGCCAAATCTCCCAGCACATGTAAAAATGCGGCACGGCTGTTTAAATCGTCTCCATGATGATGTGATTGATTATGTAATTGCTTGGCAACAATTAGATTCACCACAAAACCAATGCTCGCAAGCAAAATGACGCCAAGACCTTGTACTGGCTGCGGTTGTTTGAATCTTGCAATCGCCTCAATCACCACAAATATACTTACCCCCAGCATAGTGATTGCATTAATAATTGAAACAGTAAGTTCAGCATAACTGACGCCTGATGCGTGCTTGGCGGCATTTGGTTTTTTAGCCAATGTGCCTGCGAGCCAAGCTAAACCTAATGCTGCAACATCTGAAAACATATGGCCTGCATCACTAAACAAGGCTAAAGAGCCTGTCCACCGACTTCCAATTAGCTCTACGATTGCGAAGACTAAAATGAGTAAAAAAGGAAGCAAGTAATGGCTGTGCTCATCATGTGAATTTTCATGAGAATCTTTTTTGTTAGATACGTTTGTAGGTTTGGTTGAATTATTCATAGATGAAATGCTAACCGAAAAGCTAGCTAATGTACTCAACTAATGCATCTAGATGACTAAAATTTATTTAGCTAAATTTAATTATTTAAATTTAATTTGTGGCAATCCATGAAAGTTATAATGATGATAATTGAATATTTGTAGCAATTGATTTATGTTGAGTTACCGTCACGCTTTCCACGCTGGCAACCATGCCGATTTGCTAAAACACTATGTGCTAGGCCTAGTGCTTAAACATGCTAAACAAAAAGACAAACCTTTTTGGTATATTGACACGCATGCAGGCGCAGGTATGTATAGCCTGAATGAAGGTTATGCCACACAAAATGCTGAGTTTGAAGATGGTATAGATAAGTTAATCACCGCTAATCATCTACCAGAGCCGCTTGCTGACTTTGTGGAACAGATAAAAAGCTTCAACAATGACGCAGTTAATCTATACCCTGGCTCGCCTTTAATTGCTCAAGATTTGCTGCGCGCAGATGACAAGATGCGCTTATTCGAATTACATCCCAGTGATTTTAAGTTATTAAGTGCAAACTTTGCTGGGCAAGCCAAGCAGGTAAAAATTGAAATGCAAGATGGCTTTGCAGGTATTAAGGCTCACTTGCCACCCCCACCGCGTCGCGCAATTGTATTGATAGACCCACCCTACGAAGATAAACAAGATTATCAGCGTGTAGTGAATTGCATTAAGGATAGCTTAAGTCGTTTTGCTACAGGCACTTACATGGTGTGGTACCCGCTATTACAACGCGACGAGCCAGATGAGATGATAGAAAGTCTGAGGCAGCTCAACATGCCTAACTGGTTACATGTTGCCTTGACCATACATGCGCCTTCTGATGATGGCTATGGCATGCATGGTAGTGGGCTATTTATAATTAACCCACCTTGGACCTTGCCGAATAGTTTGGCTGAAACGATGCCAGTTTTGACACAATTATTGGCATTAGATGAAGCAGCTTCTTTTACACTAGAAAGTCAAATTGCATAAATTAAAAGTCGCATAAAGTGAATTTATATAGCGTAAATCTACTAAATAAAAATGGCACCGTAAGCTGATAAGATATACTTTAGTACTCTGAACACTAAAACTCACTAGGTCTTTTACATGCAACAAAAGAGCAAACCAACCGCCGCAGAATACAAACAAAGCAGCATTATGACGAATATTTTATTCGGTAGTCGCTGGCTACAATTGCCGCTTTATTTGGGTTTAATTATCGCGCAAGCCGTCTATGTATTTTTCTTTGGCGTTGAATTAGTGCACTTAGTAGCTAAAGCCAATCACTTGGTTGAAGCAGACATCATGTTGATTGTATTAGGTTTAATTGATGTAGTGATGATTTCAAACTTACTCATTATGGTCATTGTTGGCGGATATGAAACGTTTGTGTCACGCTTAAATTTAGAAGGCCACCCTGACGAGCCCGATTGGTTATCTCATGTAAATGCCAACTTACTTAAAGTAAAATTAGCTACCGCGATTATTGGTATTTCATCAATTCATTTACTCAAAACATTTATTAATGCTGAAAATTTGAGCGATAAGGTGTTGATAGCGCAAACGATTATTCACATCACTTTTGTGCTATCAGCGGTAGCTATTGCTTATATTGATAGACTCATGACGCATACTACTCATGACTAATTCGAGTGTAAGGTTTACTTAAACAATCGCTTAACAGTTGATTTTGAAGCATTAGCTTTTTCAGGTGCGATGACTTCGGCGGTAAAGTCATAAACTGCCAAGGTCTTTTGATTTTCAGTTTCTATCGCTACTTGCCAATTGCCTGTTTGCAAACCTTGATAATAGCTGAACCACCTAAAGCCATTATAACGGCCTCCTGCTAGTGTAAAGCCAGAACGAGACTTAGTTTGCCAGCCAAGTTTTTTATCATAAAACTGCCATCGATGATAAAGCTTTGTATGTAAGCCACTAGGCGCGAATATTGATGAAATACAATATACGCGCTGCCCCGATGTGACCACTAAATCATTACTCTTTTTTCGCCAAAACACTAAAGCGCCAGAGGCCTGTTGAGTAAGCTCGTATTGACCACCTACTTTTTGCACTTCATACGCTACAGCGATATTGCGTTTAACTAAGGGCACGGGTGGAATAATATCTGCGCTGTATGCCAGCATTAGCGTTGCTGCAATTAACCAAACGGGGATAATGCTACCAAAATGATTGGGCGTATTTTTGTATAGCCAATAGGTTGAACCTAAACCTAATAGCGTACTGATATAAAACCAAGCTGGATGAATGCTACCCAGTAAAAATGGTAGCGCAAAGTTAAATAGCAACATTGTGCATAAACCAAATAATGCCCAACTTAAGGTGAAACGCCTGTATTCATTTTCTAAATACTCGTTAGCGACTAGCAAAACACCTAATAATAACGACATTACCCAAGCTAGCCAGTGACTAGAGCTTTTAAAATATAGAATAAATAGTGAGCTTAATAAATTGCCAAATATAAATTGCAGAAAGAAATACGGCACGCCATCCCAATGAAATTTCTGCCAATTTAAACGTGAATAAACCTTATAGAGCCATGAGGGAAGTTTTGAACTATCAATCAGTTGATAGCTCGGACGGCCAATTACATACAGGATTAACCCCGCAATCACTAAATAGATTGTGAAGATGAGTAGATCTTGCACCGCAACATTCCGGCCTACCGTATACGCATCCCATGCAAAGCCACCAAAAAAGAAAATTGCGGGAAAGAAATCGCCTATTCTCAATATATGGTGCACTAGTCGTTGAACGTATGGAAGCTGATTTATTTGGAAAGAAAACATACAATTTACTTAGTTCGTCTTTCTGTGCTTTCGAGTGTGAATAATGCGCTTAAGCATCTATATTCCACTATCAAGACCTTTACGGTCTGATACAAAATCCAGTGACTTAAAGACTCGTCATACCGACTTTCATCGGTATGACGA
>JACMNP010000103.1 GCA_014378495.1 Methylotenera sp.
ACCGTGCATACATAACGAACTATCCGTAGGGTGTGCACCAAACCAAGGCCAGCACAATGGGATTCCACCCCTTATAGATCGGCCTACTTCAAAGCGAGAGCGATCTGACATCCATAACACTGGCTCTGCCGTATGCTTAGGTTGCCAATGCATGATATGCCCACCTTGTAGTGATAGCTTAGCAGTGGCGAAGCGATTTTCGATTTCTATAAAATCGAGCCCACTTTCGTCTTTAATAAACCTGACGTCATCTGCAGATTCCGCAACGATGGAGTCAGTTTTTTCTACTACATTAGTCTGTGTCATTTATTTTCTTTGCTTAAATTTCTAAACTTAAATAGCTAGATTTTGAATTTCAAAATCTGTAATTTCAAAATCTGTAATTTATAGACCGCTTAATCGGTCATTGGTTACTTTTCGATTTGTGAAACATCACGCACTGCTCCACGAGCTGCACTGGTAGTCATTGCCGCATAAGCGCGCAGCGCAGGCGAAACAGCACGTACACGATTCTGTGGCTTCCAGGCATCTTTACCTCTGGCATCCATTTTTGCGCGGCGATGTGCCATTTCTTCATCACTGATGACTAAATGTATTGTACGGTTAGGAATGTCGATCTCAATCGTATCGCCCTCTTCAACCAAGCCAATTGCACCGCCTTCAGCCGCTTCTGGTGAGGCATGGCCAATACTTAAACCAGATGTGCCGCCAGAGAACCTACCATCAGTAAGTAAAGCACATACCTTGCCAAGATCTTTAGATTTTAAATAGGAAGTTGGGTATAACATTTCCTGCATGCCAGGGCCACCGCGTGGACCTTCATAGCGAATCACTACAACGTCACCTGCAACCACTTGGTCAGCTAAAATCGCCTCAACAGTAGCGTCTTGCGATTCAAACACGCGGGCGCGTCCTGTGAACTTCAAAATACTGTCATCCACACCCGCTGTTTTTACAATACAGCCATCTAAAGCAATATTGCCATACAGTACAGCCAAACCGCCATCGAGCGAGTAAGCATGGGCTTTATCACGAATACAACCTTCAGCACGATCATCATCAAGCGTTGGATAAAGCATGCTTTGGCTAAAAGCAATCGTTGTAGAAATACCACCTGGCGCAGCGCGGAAGAATTTTTTGACATCTTCATCTTGCGTGACTTTGATGTCCCATTTATCCAATGCATCACCAAGTGTTGGACTATGCACGGTAGGTGTGTCACGATAAATCACGCCTGCGCGGTCTAATTCACCCAAAATACCCATTACACCGCCTGCGCGATGCACGTCTTCCATGTGATACTTAGCAGTAGCCGGCGCAACTTTGCTCAAACATGGTACTTTTCTTGATATTTTATCAATGTCACTCATGGTGAAATCAATTTCCGCCTCATGCGCGGCCGCCAGTAAATGTAATACTGTATTTGTTGAACCACCCATTGATACATCAAGTGCCATCGCATTTTCAAAGGCTTTGATATTAGCAATGCTGCGCGGCAATACGCTGTAATCGTCTTGCTCGTAATGGCGTTTGGCTAATTCAACAATTAAACGACCCGCTTTTAAAAATAACTCTTTGCGCGCACCATGTGTGGCTAAGGTTGAGCCATTGCCTGGCAAACTAAGGCCAAGTGCCTCAGTTAAACAGTTCATTGAGTTTGCAGTAAACATACCTGAACATGAACCACAGGTTGGGCAAGCTGAACGTTCGATTGCATCGGACTCAGCATCTGACACTTTACTGTCTGCAGCAGCTACCATAGCATCTACTAAGTCTAGCTTGTGTGTTTTACCACCCCAGTTCACTTTACCGGCTTCCATTGGACCACCAGAAACAAATACCACGGGGATATTTAAACGCAATGCAGCCATCAACATGCCTGGTGTGATTTTATCGCAGTTTGAAATACACACTAAAGCATCTGCACAATGTGCGTTTACCATGTACTCCACGCTATCAGCAATCAAGTCACGCGAAGGCAAGCTATACAGCATGCCGCCATGACCCATTGCGATGCCATCATCAACTGCAATCGTATTGAATTCTTTAGCCACACCACCTGCGCGCTCAATTTCACGCGCAACTAATTGGCCCAAATCTTTTAAATGTACATGACCTGGAACAAACTGGGTAAATGAGTTAGAAATAGCAATAATAGGCTTATCAAAGTCGCCATCTTTCATGCCTGTGGCACGCCACAATGCGCGCGCGCCAGCCATATTGCGACCGTGAGTAGTAGTTCGTGAGCGATAAACTGGCATGGTTAAAATCCGTAGTTATGAGTGTTGCAAATCTAAAGATGTAATTTTAGACTAGCTAGCCATAACTAGCTAAAGAAATATAGGGTTAGCACACTAATTAAGGCTAACTATTTTGACTTAATTAGCATCAATTCAAAGTTTGCGGCTGAAATTGGCGCACTAAACAAAAAACCTTGCGCGACATTACAGCCAAAATCATAGATAAGTTTGGCCTGCGCTTGCGTTTCTACGCCTTCGGCAATTAAAGTTTTGTCTAAGCTAATAGCCATTGCGATGATAGATTTCACTAGCAATGCATGATTTTCATCAGTCGTAATATCTTTGATAAACGAGCGGTCAATTTTAATTTCACTAACAGAAAATTTATTAAGATAGCCTAATGCAGAATAGCCTGTACCGAAATCATCAATAGAGATTTTAATTCCCAATGCATTTAAAAAACGTAACGTATTTTTAACCGTTACAGTCTCATGCAACAGCAGGCTTTCCGTAATTTCAAACTTAATCCATGCTGGATTACATTGCGTTTCCTGCAATAACGCTTGCACTATGCTGATAAAATCTTGCTGCATCAGCTGTTTTGAAGAAATATTAATGGAAATAACGATAGGCGTAACGCTTGTGCTATTCACTAACAATTTATTCCATTTTGCTGCCGCTTGAAATGCTGACTCCATTACCCAACGCCCAATGTCAAGAATCAAACCTCGCTCTTCTGCCACTGAAATGAACTGGTCCGGCTCAACAAAACCGAGCTCTTTACTGTGCCAACGAATTAGCGCCTCAGCCCCAATCATCGTTTTATCTTTTAATAAAAAGATGGGTTGATAATACAACTCAAACTCTTGCTGAGTTAGCGCGTATCTAAGCAACGTTTCTATTTTTAAATGTCTAGATGCAACGATGGTGAGTTCATGCGTATAGAACTGGTAATTATTCCCGCCATTTTTTTTCGCCACATACATGGCAGAGTCGGCATATTTCAATAAATCTATCGCATTATTGCCATCATCAGGATAACTGGCGACGCCAACACTCATGGTGACAAAGAAATCTGTGCCTGAAACTTGAAAAGGTAGCTCAAATTGCCTGACGATATGAGAAGCTAAACTGGCTAAATCTTCTACACTTTTAATGTCGCTCACTAGAATGGCAAACTCATCACCGCCCATCCTTGCAACAGTATCGTAATTGCGCACGCAGGCTGATAATCGTCGACCAATCTCTTGTAATAACCGATCACCTACTGCATGACCTAAGGTATCGTTAATCGCCTTAAAGTTATCTAAATCTAAAAATAAAACCCCAAACTGCTCACCATAGCGCTCCGCATGCCCAACTGCAAAGACAATACGCTCATTTAAAAGCGCCCTATTGGGCAAATCTGTCAACGCATCATGAAACGCCAAATGCTCGATTCGCTGACGATTGTGACTATTTTCGGTAATATCGCTAGCCATTGTTAAAGCACCAACGACTTGGCCCCGGCTATTTTTTTCAGGCAATATATTGAATAAATAAACTAAAGAGATTTGATCACTCTGCACTTCTATTTCAAACGCTTTTGCTTGTTCTGAACGCATAACGTGTTGCAAAATCTCTTCGAATTGTTGCCCAGTCATCCCCACGACATGCTGGTGCCAATACTCAGTGGGCGTTTTACCCAGTATCGCATCTATGCAGGCTTGATCATTTTGAGCGCAATGAGAGTTAATGAAAACTCGTCTACATTGTCTATCGTAACGCACGATAGAAAGCGGCAAGCTTTGCACTAACTCCGCATATTCCAGCTCTTTTTTTGCAACTTCTCTCTGTAATTTTATTTGCTCGCCAATATCTCGTGAATAACCAACCGTACCGATGATTTCACCATGCATTACCACTGGAGACTTGTAAGTCTCAAACCAATGTTTTTCGCCATTTTTTAGTTCTATCGATTCAATATGACTTTTGGTGATGCCCGTAGAAAGCACTTCAAGATCGCCATCTACAAAAGACTGTGCGATGCTTTCAGCAAAATGATCAAAATCAGTGGTGCCTAACAATGCATCTGTTGTGGTTGCACCAACCAATGATGCCACTAAACTATTAGTAGCGAGATAACGACTTTTTTTATCTTTTAACCAGACCATGAACGGAAAATTATCAAGTAATGCACGCTGATAAATTTCACGCTGTTTTATGTTGTTGATTTCATTTACGTCTGATTGATGATCATTGCGACCAACAGCCAGCGTGCCAATTAACTTGCCTTCACGGTTAAAGATTGGCGAAACTTTGATCGTGTCATAAATCAAGCGCTGATAACTTTCGGAACTGGTTGCGACAAAAACAGATTCTGATATGCCAGTCGCAATCACTGTGCGTATCGCTTCAATGTATTTGGCCATGCCCACTTCTTTATTAAGTCGGTCTTTTGCCCTAGCACCAATGATATCGCTCAAAGGCAAATTAATACTGCGAGATAACGTAGGATTCACATAGATGACGATAGCATCAGCATCTGTGACTGACACATTGTCTTGCGAAGCATCAAATATCCATTGAAAAAGCGGCAACAACTGACTGACTGAATCGTAAGTTTCGTCGGCAGTTTGAAGCAATGCTTTGATTTGGCTTGAATCAAATTCCCGCAATTAAACTTCCTTAATTATCAGTCACTCTAATTAAAATATAATCCGCTTAAAGCATTATTATCGTATTTAAACGTTTAAGCAATAAAACACGGGTAAAATCTAATTTTACTTTAGCCACTCAATATTTATGTTTGTTCATCCTGATTTTGACCCCATCGCAATTCACCTAGGAAAATTTGGCATTCATTGGTATGGCCTCATGTATTTAACTGGATTTTTGGCTTTTTTAGGCTTAGGAAAATGGCAGATTAAATATCGCAGTTGGCACGGCTGGACTAATGAAATGCTGGATGACGCGCTATTTTTTGGCGCGTTGGGTGTCATTTTAGGCGGCCGTATAGGCTATGTTCTTTTCTACCAATTTTCGTATTTTATACACCACCCCGCTGAAATTTTAGCGGTATGGCAAGGTGGCATGAGCTTCCATGGAGGCTTTTTAGGTGTACTAGTTGCCATGTGGATATTTGCGCGAAAATATCAGATCAAATGGCTAAGTATCATGGATTTTGTGGCGCCTCTAGTGCCCATCGGCTTGGGCGCTGGGCGTATGGGTAACTTTATCAATGGTGAACTATGGGGCAGAGTCACTAACGCAGACTATGGCATGATCTTCCCAAAAGTTGATATGCTCGCGCGCCACCCATCACAACTTTACGAATTTGGACTAGAAGGCATCCTATTATTTTTAATGCTTTGGGTTTATTCAGCCAAATCAAGAGCCACAGGTGCAATCTCAGCATTATTTTTAATAGGATACGGTAGCTTTAGGTTTTTAGTGGAATTTACCCGCGAGCCAGACGATTATCTAGGCTTACTATCCATGGGATTAAGCATGGGGCAATGGTTAAGTTTACCAATGGTCTTATTAGGTGTTTGGATGTTTTGGGCAAGCGCCAATGATAAATTTGGCAATAAACTCAGTAATAAATTTAACCGCCGCTAATTAAGTAGTTATTTAAAACTGTTTTACGCGGTGGTTGGCTTTGTGCCGCGTAACATCTGGGCTTCTTAGTTTTAAATGCTTAGTTTTTTGCCCATGTGTACGCGTACGCCATAGTTTAAAAGAACTTAACTTTAAATGCGCACGCATCAGTTTAATCACACCATCCTGATTCAGCCCAAATTGTTGCTCAATCGCTTCAAACGTGGTTCTATCCTCCCACGCCATTTCAATCACGCGCGAGATCTCAGCTTCAGTTAATATTTGAGATAGAGTATTTATCTTTGAGACAGGCTTTGATAAAGTCTTTACATGGGTCTTAACTAGCAAATCATCTTCAAGTAGCTGATCTGTTAACAACACCGTTTAATACCTTTCCATTTTTTATCTTGCCATTCTTTAAAAAACGCTTCGCGGCTCAGCGGTCCACTATTACTCTCCACTGCAGACCCTTCAGAGTTTGCATGTGCTTCCGCATAGTGTTGTATATATTGCTCATAGGCATCATCGCCCGACAAACGGCGGATATTTTTCCAGATTTTCTTAATGCTGGTTTTAATACTCGCTTTGATATTAGTAAACATTAATCTCTCACCCAGTCTTCCACTAATGTACCTGATTCTAATTGGCTGCGTTCATGTGCTATTTCTGTTAACGGTAATAATGGCTTGCCAGCCAAATATCGATAAATTACCCGCAACATATCAAAAATCACTATCCACAATACCGCTACAAAAAACAATGTTAAATATGCATCTAAATTTTGGTTAAATATTAATTGGGGCGCTACCGCTGCTTTTTCTGGCGGCAACACACCTGCAGCCAATTTAGCTGACATATCGTTGGCTGCTGCAAAAAAACCAACACGAATATCATCACTAAAAATCTTTTGCCATGCGGCCGTGCTTGTAATGGTGACTAGCCAAACTAACGGCAAAGCTGTAATCCATGCATACTTTAGCTTGCCAGATTTCACCAAAATACCAGTGGCCACACATAAGGCAATGGCTGCTAGCATTTGGTTCGCTATACCAAACAGTGGCCATAAAATATTAACGCCGCCATTTGGGTCTATCACGCCGATATATAAAAAGTAGCCCCAACCAGCTACTACCAAGCCACTGGTCAAAAATACAGAAGGCCACCAAGAAGTTTGGCCCATTTTAGGCCAAATGTTACCCAACATATCTTGCAACATAAATCGACCTACGCGTGTACCAGCGTCTAGCGTGGTCAGAATAAAAATCGCCTCAAACATAATGGCAAAGTGATACCAAAGCGCCAGCAAACCTTTACCAAAAGCATTGCCAAAAATACTGGCCATACCCACTGCCAAACTCGGCGCACCACCAGTACGAGCAAATAAAGTGGATTCGCCCATATCTTTGGCCAGTTGATTCATCTGTTCAACCGACACCGCAAACCCCCAGCTATTAATTTTTGCAATCGCATCTATCGCCTCTTTGCCGACCACGCCTGCTGGGCTATTAATCGCAAAAAATACGCCTGGCTCTAATACTGTCGCCGCTATCATCGCCATGATTGCGACAAAGCTCTCTAGCAACATTGCGCCATAACCTATCATACAAATATCACGTTCGTTGCCTAATAACTTAGGTGTGGTGCCAGAAGCTATCAGCGCATGAAAGCCAGAAATTGCTCCGCAAGCGATGGTGATAAACACAAATGGAAATAACTTGCCGCCAAAAATTGGCCCAGTGCCATCAGTAAATTGGGTAAGTGCTGGCATGTGTACATGCGGCTGTAAAATGATAATCGCTACCGCTAACAATGTAATCGTACCTATTTTCATATAGGTAGATAAGTAATCACGTGGCGCTAATAATAACCAAACGGGCACTACCGCTGCGGCAAATCCATAGGCGATCACCGCAAAAGCCAATGGCAAACCTTCATGGTCAAACAGTATGCGCAAACCTGCATGATGGTCTATCCAGCCACCGCCAACCACTGCGAGCAAAAGCAATATGACGCCTAATGCTGAAGCCTCTAATACCCTGCCCGGTCTAAAACTACGCATATAGAAACCTATGAGCATTGCGATAGGTATGGTTGCCGCAACGGTAGAGGTTGCCCATGGGCTATGCTTCATAGCGTTTACTACGACTAAACCCAACACAGCGATTAAAATAATCATGATGAGGAACGTACCTATCATGGCTGCTAAGCCACCGATTGGCCCGATTTCATCGCGTGCCATTTGCCCTAAACTGCGGGCATTGCGGCGTGTTGAGAAAAACAGTGTCACCATATCTTGCACAGCGCCGCCTAATACTGCGCCTATTAAAATCCACAATGTGCCGGGCAAATAACCAAATTGAGCAGCTAAAGTTGGCCCAACTAGCGGGCCTGGCCCAGCAATAGCGGCGAAGTGATGACCGAACACTACCCATTTATTCGTCGGCACAAAATCACGCCCATTATCTAAACGCTCAGCAGGTGTAGCGCGCGTCTCATCTACCACCAATACTGTCGCCGCAATCCAAGCGGCATAAAAGCGATAAGCAATAGCATAAACACATGCCGCCGCCGTAATAAACCACATAGCGCTGATGCTTTCGCCGCGGTGAAATGCAATCACACTAATGGCTGTAGCTCCTAGTAATGCGACAGCTAGCCATAAAATTATTTTGAAATTTTTGTTCATATTGAATGATTCACTATTTTTTAACAGTATAAAACAGTCTATGGTTAAATTGACTGCTTTTAAATAGCTATATAAATCTAAACTAACTGTCATTCCCGCCTACGCGGGAATGACGATAAACTATTTATATGCTTTATAAAAAACCTGCGCTACTTTTAATAATGAACCAAACCCCCATATTACTGCCATGCTAATATCAATTTTTGGTTTGACCATATCACCCTAATGCAAAATACAGCCCCCATAACTGCAACAACGCCTACTAAAAAACTCTATTCGCTAGCCAGTTTGTGGCCTTTTTTACGACCTTATCGAGCGAGGGTACTCTTAGCCTTTATTTTATTGTGTCTAGGTTCTGCCACCTTATTGTTGGTACCTCTAGCATTTCGCGATTTAATTGATTTTGGTTTTATCGGTAAAGCGACATCAACAACAGCACACAAAGGTTTAATTGGCTCCCTAAGTTTAAACGGCCACTTTTTAGTGATGTTTGCATTAGCCGCATTTTGGGCGCTAATGATTGCAAGCCGCTATTACACAATATCGTGGGTGGGCGAGCGCACAACGGCGGACTTACGTAGCGCAGTCTATGCGCGCGTCATGACGCAATCACCGCAGTTCTTTGAAACTACGCAAACTGGCGAAGTACTCTCACGACTCACTGGTGATACCACACTAATACAAACCGTAGTAGGCAGTTCTATCTCTATGGGTTTGCGCAGTTTGTTTCAGTTTGTCGGTGGCATGGTCATGCTAGCCGTGACCAATCTTTATTTGTTCTCGCTAAATATTGGCTTAATGTTGCTGCTGATATTACCCATCATCATTATTGGTCGTTCAGTTAAAAAGCTTTCCCGCGAGTCACAAGACCGTATCGCCGACAGTTCTGCAATGGCTGGCGAAATACTCAACGCCATGCCTACTGTGCAATCTTATACTCAGGAGCATCGTGAAATTGCTCGCTTCAGCAAAAGCGCGGATATTAGTTTTAACACAGCCCTTAAACGGGTCAAAGTACGCGCTATGCTCACAGTACTAATGGTAACCGCAGTATTAGGTACGATTATATTTGTATTGTGGATAGGCGCACGCCAAGTTGCAGCAGGCAGTATGACGGGTGGTGAGCTTGCTTCATTTGTGTTGTACGCCGTTATGGTCGCTGGTGCGGTTGGTACGATGGCGGAAGTATGGGGTGAAGTGATGCGTGCGGCAGGCGCCACCGAACGTTTATTAGAGCTTTTACACGCCGATGCTACGATTAAAGAACCAATTAATGGGCAAGTACTCAATAATCCGACCCAAGCTAGCATTGAGTTTAAAAATGCAGTTTTCCATTACCCTTCAAGACCACAAATCACAGCGTTAGATAATATTTCCCTCACTATTGCTGCGGGCGAAACTATTGCGCTTGTTGGCCCATCTGGCGCTGGCAAAACAACCATGTTTCAATGCTTGCTTAGATTTTACGAGCTCACTTCAGGTCGCATCACCATTAATGGTCAAGGTATTGATACGTTGAGCCTGCATAATCTACGCGGTCATATTGCGATTGTCCCGCAAGATGCAGTGATATTTTCTGCCAATGCATTAGAAAATATTCGTTATGGCAAACCTGAAGCTACCGATGATGAAGTGATTGCTGCCGCCAAAGCTGCACAAGTAGATGAGTTTATTCACAAACTACCAGATGGTTATCAAACCTTTTTAGGTGAGCGCGGTACACGATTATCTGGTGGTCAGCGCCAACGTATTGCCATCGCCAGAGCCATATTAAAAGATGCGCCCATACTTTTACTAGACGAAGCAACCAGTGCTTTAGATGCTGAATCTGAAATCCTAGTTCAGCAAGGTTTAAACGCTGCCATGCAAGGCCGTACCACGTTAATGATTGCTCATCGCCTAAGCACCGTGCAAAAAGCCAATAGAATTGTTGTAATGGAAAATGGTGCTATCGTAGAAATAGGTAGCCCCGAAGAATTAAAAAAACAAGGCGGCTTATATGCAAGATTAGCCAAGTTGCAATTAGCATAATAACGTTTGAAAAGAGTTGCCAAGCATATGAAATATGCGCTTACTAATGCAAATAATGTCATTTAAAACTTAATTAATCGAATACTTTGCGTTTTAATTAGGCAGTAAAATTTAGCGCCTAACTCAATTTTCATATCAACAATGGCTTTAGCTGTTACTTCAGCAATTAATAAACAGCCTACATCCAGCGTGACTAATACACTTTTTTCAAGAGATTTAATGTTGATGACTTTACCAAGCAATTGATTTTGTATCGTGACACCGACAATTTTTTGTTTTGCTAAAGCGATATTTGAAGCAGTGATAGAAACTGCGACAGTGCTGCCAACTGGCACACTGATATTAGGAATACTCAATGTTTGTGTATCAACTGTGACTGAGGTATAGCCATCTTGTGGATAATGAGCAGCTACTTGGGCATTGATCACATTTTCTAAACCTAGTGAATATGCGATTGCTAGTACGCGTGCATCGTGAAGCACTTCTTCAAACGGGCCTACTGCTAATATTTTTCCATCATCAATCATTGCAATGTGCGAAGTGAGCGTTAAAATCTCCTCAATCGCATGGCTCACGTAAATCATAGGGATATTAATTTCATCTTTTACGCGCCTTAAAAAAGGCAATATTTGATGCTTTAAGCGAACGTCTAATGAGGCTAACGGTTCATCAAGCAAAAGCAAGCGCGGCGACATCAGTAAAGCGCGGCCAAGTGCAACGCGCTGTTTTTCACCACCAGAAAGTTGATGCGGCTTCTGAACCATTAAATGCCCAATTTCTAGCATCTCTATGATTTGCTGAAATCCTAATACTCTATCTTTTGGCGCTAGTAAATTAAAACCATAGCTCAGGTTCTCATGCACATTGAGATGTGGGAATAACCGACTATCTTGAAACACCATGCCGATATGGCGTTTGTGTAAGGGCACATTGATACCGCGCTTGCTATCAAACAACCATTCTCCATCAACAATCAAGTACCCTGTGTCAGGTTTAGTCAAACCTGCAATCATAGCCAGCAAGGTACTCTTGCCCGCGCCCGATGGTCCAAACAAGCCTATTACCTGTTCGGTCATAATGCACTGAGCACGCAAAGAAAAATTGCCTTGTGTGCGCTCTAAATCTAGTTCTATCATGCAGTATTTTCTGAGTTATATATTATTTTTAGGCGCCATGTCGCGACCAATTCGCTTGTTTGCTTGGCGCTCTAATATCTCACTAAACATCAGTGCACCTAA
>JACMNP010000104.1 GCA_014378495.1 Methylotenera sp.
CTCTACGTTTACGATTCAATAGATTGCGCCATTGCATACTCAATTCTTTTAAAGGATGTTTTGGTGTGTAAGCTAGTATAAACAATATGCCAGCTAAGCTCGCCAATATCCAACGTATTTCAAATCCAGCTTTATCTCTACGCGCTGGTTTTTGGTTTTTCATTGCCCCTAAAACATCTTGGACACCGTCGCCGCGTACATAAACGCCATTGACTTCTTTAGAGAGCGTTTTTAGATACACCTCATCTAACTTAGCCATATAACGGTCACTAGCCGCGCCAGCCACGTTGTCGTCACGCACACCAAGATTCGCTTCTGAAATTTGTGCAATGCCTGGTTGCATGGCAAAACTTTCACCTGACCAATAACCAATTAACTGATTATGCTCGTCTAGCTTAGGAATTGGGGCTCCTTGATCTCCGCCAATACCGACCAATATCCAGCCTTCACCGCCTTGAAAATTAGTTAAATCCTGTGTGTTGAATACGTGTAATTTTGGTGCTTCTTCGCCATCAGTAAAAAACACAACCTGTGCAGGTTCAGGAAAAGAGCGAATCGTTCTTGCAACGCCCAGCATGCTAGTGCGTATTCTACTGTTGCCAGACCAAGCAGTACGCCAATCCAAATGGTCTATCGTATCGTTGATAGCATCAAAGTTATCACACACTTCAATAGGGGTATAAAGTGCGGCAACGCTTACGCCAGCGAACAAAGCCATGCTGACATTAGTACCACATGGCAACTCACCAATGACTTTATGGAGCATATCTTGGGTAAAAGCAATTCTGGTAGCTGGCTTGCCATCCAGTTTTTTATCAATCACATTCATGCTTTGTGAAATATCTACCACAAACATATAACTGTAAATATCACGTTTAACGGGTATTTTCGGATTAAATAGCGCAATTATTAGTAGTAACAGTGCCGCTAAAAGTAGCGCTGCATCATGACGGTGGCGAAAGTAATTAAAAAGCTTATGCATCATTCATGAGTCCTTATGGCAAGCCAACTGGAATGCTGCCCATAATTAAGCCTGGTGTGTCACTCTCACCAACACCTGGTGTTGGTGTGCCAGGTAACATGGTTAAAATCCTATCCATGTTGTGCCGTGCATCCCAAAAGGAGTTATCGAGCCTTAAGGATTGTTGATAAGCGGTTTTAGCTTGGACAAATAGATATTCAGCTTCATCACGTACAGTCATATTAGCGCCATTAATCGCTAAACCACGCCTAAAGAAAATATTACCTAAGTTATATTGAATGGCCGCTTTTTGGGTATTATCAGCGTTGTTAATAGCTTTGTTGAACAATAAGGTTGCTTCTTTATAGCGCTCGTTTTTAGCTAGCCAATAGGCAGTTGAAAATTTCGCTTCAAAACTTTGCAAATCAGTTTCAGGTGGTTTACCCGTGCTGACAGCTAGGTTAAATGCATCAATTTGTTTTATACGGCGATATGAATATACTGCATTCAAAGTGCAAATGATCGCAATTATTAGCAGCAACAGCGTAATTTTAGTGACTGTAAAAAATCGTCTGATTTTTGCAATATACGCGTCTGTAACGCTTAATAAATTTAGTGCCATGTTTTAACCTCTAAATATTTCACACCTAACAATAATGCAATCATCAAGGCCGCGATGATAAAGCAGACATCTGAGTAGTCTCGACCTGGAATCTTTTCTAAATACTTAATGGGTTTTTTTTCACGATTATTAATATCATTCATCGCTAATTGTAATGATTTTGGATCTTCAGCCTCATAGGCTTTAAAAGGAGATTTCAAGGTTTTGAAAAATTCATTTAGCTCAATTTCAGCAGGTAGAGCGGCATTTTCTGGCGGTACGTATTTCGTATCAAAAATACTCAAACCACCTGGCTGGCGCAACACAATCCAGTACAAACTAATATGCAAACGGTCGAACCAGTCTTTGATTTTTTGCTGTGTACCAGCATCCATGCGGCCTGCACCATCAGATAATAAAATCAATGCGCGTGAGCCAGAGTCTGGAATCTTGTCAAATAAACCTGCACCGCTGGTTAAGCCGCTACCAATATTGGTTTGAAACAATGCATTTCCGCCTGTGGCTTGTACTGCAGCGATAATCGCTTTTTTGTTTTCGCTAAGTGGTAAAACATACATGGCAGAGTTACTGAAGGTAATCATGCCAAACATATCTTGTTGACGTGACTTGACAAAGTTAGTAATCAATCTTGCTGCGGCGACAGATTTCGTTTCCCCTACAATAGTATTCCCAGTAGCGTCAGTGGTACCAGAAAAAGGGTCGTCCATACTAGCGCTACGGTCTAGGACGAGTGCAATTTGAGCGCCTACACCAATGCGTTCAACTTTTTGTTCGTTAGTGTGTGGTGCAGCTAATCCGACAATGATAAAAACTAGCGTGAGCACGGCAAAAATTTTCAGCAGTAAGCCAACTAAATCTGATAATGGGTCGGCAGGTAGCATATCGACCCAGGAATAATGTTTGGCATGCGCACGTTGTAGTAGCAAAGGCAATATTGCAAGCGGCAACAACCACAGCAACCATGGGTTAGAGAACGCCATGACTTAAACTCCAGTCTTTTGAGCGACAGTGTTCATAGCCGTAATTTCAGGTGTTAAGCCACGCTCACAATCGCGACAGCGACGTGTAAAACTTCGTAACCAATTAAGTGGGTCGCTACCTATATTGTGTGACGCATTAGGTTCAAAATACACGTGACGCGATAAACTGAAAAACTGTTCAATCTCAGCTTTCATTGGGACAAAGTTTGGTTTTCTAACTAAAAACTCGTCTAAATTCGTACCAAAAACGCTCATTGCAGCTGTGGCATTCAAAGATTCGTGCACTTTAGAAATTGCAGATTTCAAACCTTCAGATGTATTTGGCAGTCTACGTAAAGCGCGATAAGCTTTGGCAAAAGCACCGCCCATCCGCGGTAGCCAAGCGCGCATACCTAATATATAAAGCAAGCCTAACAGACTGATGGCAAGGAAAGCGATAGCAACTTTAAGTCGCTTTTTTTCTTTAAGATCACTTAGTAACATTGGGCCACGAAAGTCACTCATGTTATTTTCAATTTTAACTTGACCAAAAATAGCGATAGGTGAAATTGCAATATCTAGACTTGGAATACGATATTTCACTAAATCTTTACTATTCTTAGTGTTAATTAAGTTAAGGTACTCTGGCCCTAGTGCCGCATTTTTTGCCACAACGTTATTAGTAAATACTTGATAAGCTAATTTAATATCAAATGTTGCACTGTCATCGTTTACTTCCTTAGTGTGACTAACATTTTTAAGCTCGATACCAATGACTTGGCCTTTATAGCGTTTTTCGTAACCTGTAATTGGTAGTGATGTTTCAATCAGTGCATAAGGTGCTTTAATCGTTAAGATCACTTCACGCTCAATCACATCACCTACTGTATAACCTACCAACTTGACTGGATCTATCGTCTTGATCGTCACAATACCTTCTCGCACGTCAGGTAAATTTTGGCTATCTATCGCTAAAGCAGTTTGTGGCAAAAGGCTTACTAACATTATGCTTGATGTTAGTAATAGGTAAAAAATGCGAATGAATTTTTTCATAGTAGGGTATTTTTACTTAAATTTTATAGCAATCGATTAGGCTGCAACAAATTGGTGGAAGTATTCTGTCAGTAGATCTGCATCGAACTCACCTTCAACATAAAAAGGTGGCATATCAAATCGCATAAATAAGTCGTATATTTCTTTGCGACGACTTTCAAACGAAGCAACGATTTTATCGCGCAGATTCTTGCGTAAAAATAAGGTACGTTTTTCACCAGTTTCCGCATCAGATACATTCGTCAAACCGAATTCAGGTAAATTTTTATACTCGGCAGAATCCCACAATACGATGGGCACAATATGGTGACGTAACAAATTTGATAGAGATGCGTCTAAAACGGTATTTGGAATATGGAAGTCTGAAATTAAAAACACTAATGACCGTTCACGCGGTAAGTAACGATAAACTTCAGTGATGCCGTTACAATTCACAGGCTCAGGATGATATTCTTTTAAAGACTCAGCCATTGCAATTGCGCGATATGACTTGAATGAAGAAGTACTAATCCAATCCTCACGGACGATTTCATCAAAGCCGATAAAGCCAAACGGATCATGATTTTGGCTGGCCGATTGCGCAACTGATTCAGCGATTTGTGCAGCAAGCTTAATTTTTCGCTGTTTAGCCCCAAAGTTCATACTGCCAGACAAATCGCAAATCACGTAAACAGGCGTTGCACTCTTTTGATTAAAAAGCCGCACATATACTTGTTCGAGCGGATCGCGTATGGTTTGGCGAATATCGATGCGTCGTGGGTCGGGATAAGAAAGCAGCGTGGTATGCCCACGGAACTCCATTCCCATGCCTCGTTGTGTACTGGCGTGGTGACCAGGATGACGTCCGCGAGAGCGCCATCCTATGTGGTAACTAAATGATTTAATATCTTCAATCATGATCGTAAATTAGCGATAGTTAACTACGGTGCTGCAACGGCATTAACAATACCAGCCAGCATCTCACGCGCAATTTCAGTACGACGCATCTCATAAATCGGGCTAAATACTAAACGATGTGCGACAGTAGAGTGAAATACAGCATGAATATCTTCAGGCAACACTGCTGTACGCTCATTCATCCAGGCGTTTACACGTGCAGCACGTAGCATCATGCTCATACCGCGTGGGCTAGCCCCTGATAATACTAAGCGGTTCATATCAACACCCGATACTTTTACGCCGTAATCTAAAGGCGCTTTAGTCGCTTTCCAAAGATTGAGTGCATATTTTTTCAGGGTATCGCTGGCTTCTACACTGTTTTGTAAAACGCTAGAGAAGCTATTGAGTTGGTCAAATTGTAAAACGTCAGGTTTTACCGTATCCACTAAAGCATCCACGTTATGGAATTTAGTATCAAATACCAATGCTTCCATAATGGCATCATCATTAGGAACCACAATTGGGATTTCCATCATGAAACGGTCACGCGCCGCAGATGGAATTTCAAAGGTTTCTTCTTTCTCCACTTGGTTTCGGTCAGCAAACACAATCATGTGTGGGAAATAATGCTCAGTATTGAATGCAGATAAACTGCGTTCAGCCATCACACGTAACAACAATGAGTGCACTTGCGGGCGAGCGCGGTTAATTTCATTGAAGAAAAACACGGATAAGTTTTCACCAGACATCAACAATGGACCAGGACTCACGTGTGGCTTGCCATCTTCTCCAAGGTAAGTATGGTAGACCAAATCGTTAGGCATCAAATCAATCGTACCTTCAATACGCTGATAACCGCCACCAATGCCGCGAGTAAATGCGCGCAGTAAAGTTGTTTTACCAACGCCGACATCCCCTTCTAGTAATACGTGGCCACGGGCAAAAATTGAAGTGGTAATCAAGCGGATAGGATTTTTTTGCCCTACCACTACTTTATTCACTTCTGATTCTAAATTAAGCGCATGGATGCGCCAATCGGCTAGCTGACGGTCACTCATTGAATTTTCCCGACTTATTGATGAAAAGTTACGTTAAACAAAATATTAAAGTTAAAGCATAGTAAACGTTTTTTTGCTGGGGGTAAACAGGTCTGTATACCCCTTTGTTACATTTTAATAACATTCATGTAAATTAATGCTGATTTAACAAAATATAGTTTTAATTGTTAAGGTCAAGCTAATAAATTTTGTTAATAAGTGAATAAGACTTTCGTAAAATCAGTTTTACAGCGAAAATAGCGTATATCTAATTGAACTAAAATAACTAACTAAGTATATACGTATGCAAAAACAAAATAGTTTCACCAAAGAAGAGTTACTTAAATGTGGTCGCGGAGAAATGTTTGGGGCCGGCAATGCGCAATTACCTTTGCCACCGATGTTGATGTTTGATCGTATCGTCTCAATAACAGAAGATGGAGGCGCGCATGGTGCGGGCCAAATTATCGCTGAAATGGACATTTCGCCAGGGCTATGGTTTTTTGACTGTCACTTTCCTGGTGATCCAGTGATGCCAGGTTGTTTAGGGCTAGATGCCATGTGGCAATTGGTTGGGTTTTATCTAGGGTGGAAAGGTGGTCTTGGCCGCGGTCGTGCATTAGGCGCTGGTGAAGTGAAATTTTCTGGGCAAGTGTTACCTACCCATAAAACCATCACTTATACTATTGATTTAAAACGGGTTATTATGCGCAAATTAGTGATGGGAATTGCTGATGCAACCATGTCAGTAGATGGTCGTGAAATCTATGCTGCAAAAGATTTGCGCGTAGGTTTATTTACACGCACCGATAATTTCTAGAAGATTTAAATTAAAATCTCGCTCAAATGAACACTAAGTACAAATAAGTTAAAATATTCGTAAATTATAAGAATTAAATTTTTTAGGGAGTACACGATGATGCGTCGTGTTGTAGTTACTGGTTTAGGAATCGTTTCCAGTTTAGGAAACAATAAATCTGAAGTGTTAGATAGTTTGCAAAATGGCAAATCTGGTATTACATTTCAGCAAGAATATGCAGATCGTGGCCTACGTTCGCATGTGGCTGGCTCAATCAAAAATCTGAACGTGGAAGATTTGATTGATCGCAAACTCATGCGGTTTATGGCTAAAGGTCATGCCTATGCTTGGATTGCGATGCAAGAGGCGATTGCTGATGCTAGTCTTGGCGAGGATCTTGTTTCTAATGTACGCACTGGCATTATTGTCGGTGGTGGTGGTCCATCTACTGAAAGCATTGAGCAAAGTAATGCTGTGCTGGCAGAAAAGGGTATCCGTCGCGTGGGCCCATACATGGTGACTAAGGCCATGTGTAGCGGTATCGTGGCGACTTTGGCTACAGGCGCTAAGATTAAAGGTGTTAACTACGGTATTAGTTCAGCCTGCTCTACTAGTGCTCACTGTATCGGTGCTGGTATGGAGCAGATTCAGCTTGGCAAGCAGGATATTGTATTTGCTGGCGGCGGTGAGGAAGAGCACTGGAGCCTGTCATATCTGTTTGATGCGATGGGTGCCATGTCCACCAAATACAACGATACTCCTGACAAGGCCTCACGTACTTATGATGCAAACCGTGATGGCTTCGTCATTTCAGGTGGCGGTGGTATCGTCGTGCTTGAAGAATATGAACATGCTAAAGCGCGTGGCGCAAAAATCTATGCTGAACTCATTGGTTATGGTGCAACCTCAGATGGCTATGACATGGTCGCCCCGAGCGGTGAGGGAGCAGTACGTTGTATGCGTCTCGCATTAGAAGGTATTTCTGACAGTATTGATTACATCAATACCCATGGTACTAGCACACCAGTAGGCGATACTAAGGAATTAGAGGCGATACGTGAAGTATTTGGCGAAAATGGTAGAAATCAAAATCCTGCTATTGCTTCAACAAAGTCACTTTCTGGGCATGCATTAGGTGCAGCCGGTGTTAATGAAGCTATTTATACAATACTTATGATGGAAAATAACTTTATTGCAGCCTCCGCAAATATTGATACATTAGATCCAGCGGCAGAGGGTTTAAATATTGTTCTCAGTGCTATTAAAAATACCAAGGTAGAAACCGCATTGTCAAATAGCTTTGGTTTTGGGGGTACTAATGCAACGTTAGTGCTGTCGACTAAAAATATTTGATAGATTTTTGACTATCAATTAACTAGCTAATGATTAGTTAATTGATAGTTACTTCTGATTGCTTTTACTTTCATGGTGCTTCAGTGCTAAGTAATTGGCGCGGCGTCCTGCAATAAAGTGGAATGGGAACAACAAAACTAAACCGCCACCAATAATCCAATGCACCCATAAGGCTGCATCACGAGTTTCATCCGCGTAGTACAAAAACAAACCTGAAATTAGCAATAAGCTCATCGCCGTAATCATCAAGCCGCCTGATATGCGATTACGCTTAGCCTTCCAAGCCGCCTTAATATGTGTGGGTAATACCGCGCCAAACAGCAAAACAAATAAGTATGCAGAAATGCCATGCGCAATTAAAATAGTATGATTTTCTATGGCTAATGGCATTATTTCAAACTCGTGCCCTAACAAATAAAATATACCTGAACTGGCGCAAATTAAGAAAATGGTGTGACTGGAAATTAATTGCCACGCAGGCAAATGAGCTACGCGACTTCTTCGTTTGTATATCATGGATATGATTTTTAAGATTATTTGTATTGTTTGAGCACAAGACTATACAAGGTCATAACACGTTTGACCCCATCTGAAATGTGTTTTGATGAAAGTGTAGCGCCAGAAATATTATCAATATCTTTATTCAATTTAATCGTCGAACTGCCAGTTTTGCCCACAAACTGTTGTAGCCATTTGTTTTCAGCGACTTCATAACCGTACGATTCGACATAGTCCATCACTCGCACTTGTTTGACTGAGCCGTCGACGTTGATGGCGACAGCATATTTAATCATTTCATGTTTGCCTACTACTTCATCAAGTACGAACCATTCACCTTTATCATTGCGCCATACGCGGTCAGCTTTAAAAGGCTCTCTAACAGTAGAGGCCTCTTTCATCTTCTCGCGCGTAGCATCTGACAAAACAACCGGGACTAATACTAACTTTTGATTTGGAAACATAATTTCTTGCATTTCTTCCAAACTTACATGAATAGTTGCCTGACTTGTGAGTGGGAGAACAGCAAGCATAACAAATACTAATTTTTGAAATTTATTCATATTGCTCAGCAATAAAAAGATTTATATACACAATAGACTAGACTCTCTTAAAGAGGGATGCCGAATTTAAACATGAATTCATCTCTGCCATGGTCATCTAAAACATAACCATCTGCACATTCTAATTTACCAACACCTTTACAAGTGCCGCTTAATTGACGCCTATAGCCTATAGTTGCCCACCAGTTAGTACTACCGTAATGCAAGTTAGGACCAATAAAGTGCGCATGTTGAGTTGACTTCTGGTAAAAATAGCCTGAGAAATCGTTGTGATATCTATAATCAAATCCAGCACTCCAATTTGGTGCAAAGCGATACGAAGCGCCTGCTAGCAAGTCAAAATGCGATGCTTTTTCTGGCTCGCTATTCGTTGCTATTTCATCACGTTCAGTTTCAAATACAAAGTTAGTGGCAAGAATAAGCTTGTCATCGATCATATTTTTTTGCAAAATTAAACGGTATTCTAACGATTTGCTGTCATAACCTAAGGTTGGTTCAACATATAAACCTACACCAATAACATCTGTATAAGGGTTAGTGATACGCCAAATTCCCTCAAAAGACGCACTATCATAACGAAACTTACTGTAGCTTTTAGTGACATCAATACTTTCAGGGATCTTAGAGCCAGCAGTCTCACCAAATCTATCGTTACGGTAAGCGTTTGTGTAGTCTGTGTTGATATAACCGGCAATTTGGATATTGTCAGTGAGGCCATACTCTAACTCGCCACGAATAGAAAAATTTTCATAATCACCTTTTTGTTTATGATTCCACTGCGTTAATTGCTCAACCTCAAATTTACCTTTTGGCACTAAGTCTAGTGTATATACCCACCCAAAAACATTTTCGCCAGCAACAACCAGTTGTGATGAAAGTGCAAGTGAACAAAGCAAGATAGTTTGGATTTTTTTAAGCTTTAAATTAAACATAACGACTACCTAGTATGGGTGATTAACATTAAACGCAATGATAACAATTATCATTTAAAATTACAATCGAAGGCATAGATTTAGAACTTAAAAATACTTGGATTTTTAATTTTTTTTTCGCTTATAGAATAAGAGCTGCAGCCACGTTTCGGCCTTCGCTCATTAAGATATTGTAAGTTCTACAAGCTGCTGCAGTGGTCATGCATTCTAATGAAATGCCTTTTTTGCTGAGTAATGCACTTACTTTTGGATGTAAAAATTGATGTATTTTACCTGTACCGAGTAATACAACTTCTGGTTTTAATGCGGCAATTTTTTCAAAGTCAGTAGCTGTTAGAGTTTTAAAGGTAAGCGCATTGTTAGCTGCTGAAGACCAGTCGTTGATTAATAGCATTGGCATCACAATTAAGCTATGAGTAAAGCGCTCACGATTAATCGCAATATAGTCATCGTCATAAGCAGTAATTAAATTTTGGCCTTCGGCATAGGTAAGATGTAATTTCATGAATGAATCCAACGCATTATTGTCACTTAGCTTTACATTAAAAACGGTACGCTTGCATTGCCTGTATTGACGGTGCAATGTAAGATAGCATACTTTATAAAGCGGCTTAAATCTACGCAAAAGTAGATGTAAAAAAGAAATAGCATAGCCACTAAATTTGCAAATACACTTATGAAACTTTTAGAAAAATCAAACAAACTCAGCAACGTTTGCTACGATATTCGTGGCCCAGTGTTGCAGCGCGCCCGTCAGATGGAAGAAGAAGGGCAGCGCATTATCAAGCTGAACATTGGTAATCCAGCCTCATTTGGTTTTGAAGTACCTGAAGAGATTCAGCTGGATGTGATTCGTAATATGAGTAAAGCGGGCGGCTATACTGATAGTAAAGGCTTGTTTGAGCC
>JACMNP010000105.1 GCA_014378495.1 Methylotenera sp.
AATGATTCCGTTCTATATCTTCTACTCAATGTTCGGTTTCCAGCGGATTGGTGACTTAGCATGGGCAGCGGGTGATAGCCGTGCACGTGGTTTCTTGCTTGGCGCAACTGCTGGTCGTACCACATTGAATGGTGAAGGTTTGCAACATGAAGATGGCCATAGCCACTTAATGTCTGCAACGATTCCTAACTGTATTTCTTATGATCCAACCTTTGCTTACGAATTAGCTGTCATTATTCAAGAAGGTATGCGCCGCATGGTGCAGAACCAAGAAGATGTGTATTACTACATTACCCTGATGAATGAAAATTACACGCATCCTGAAATGCCAAAAGGCACTGAAACTGGCATCCTTAAAGGGATTTATAACTTTAGTAAATCAAAAGCTAAGGGCGAGAAAGTACAATTGATGGGTAGCGGAGTGATATTGCGTGAAGTAATAGCTGCAGGCGAAATGTTGGAAAAAGAATGGGGTGTTTCTGCTGATGTTTGGAGTGTGACCAGCTTTAACGAATTACGTCGCGATGGTTTAGATGCTGAGCGTTGGAATATGCTGAACCCTGAAAAACCACAAAGATTAAGTTATGTGGCAGAGGTTATGAAAGGCGCACAAGGCCCGACCATTGCTTCAACTGATTATATGAAAGCATTTGCTGAGCAAATCGCAGGCTTTGTGCCTGGTAAATTTGTCGCGCTTGGTACTGACGGCTATGGTCGTTCAGACAGCCGTGAAGCGTTACGCAGCTTCTTTGAGGTTGATAGATACTACGTTGTTGTCGCCGCGCTTAAAGCACTTGCAGACGAAGGTAAGTTACCAGCTAGCAAAGTGGCCGAAGCCATCAAAAAATACAAGTTAGACGCTAACAAGCCTAACCCAACCACAGTTTAAGGAGACGACAACATGGCAATTCAAGACGTACTCGTCCCCGATATCGGTAATTTTGATAGTGTGGATGTGATTGAGATTTTAGTAAAAGCTGGCGATGAGATTGCTAAAGAAGATTCGCTGATGACAGTAGAATCTGATAAAGCGTCGATGGATATTCCATCGCCATTTGCGGGCGTAGTTAAAGAAGTCAAAATGAAAGTGGGCGATAAAGCTGCCCAAGGTGGCTTGATTCTTACGATGGATGTGAGTGACGCTGCTGCAAAACCTGCTGAGCCTAAACCTGCGGAAACTAAGCCTACACCAGAACCAGTCAAGCCAGCGGTAGCAGCGGTAATTCCAGAACCAAGTCGTCCAGCGCCAGAACCGCCTAAGACAATCGCGCCCGCACACCAGCCGGCACCAGTGGGCGAGAGTGCTGTAACGGCTAGTGGTAAGTTATCGCACGCAAGTCCATCCGTGCGTAAATTTGCACGTGAATTAGGGGTTAACTTAGCGCTTGTGCAAGGCTCTGCGACTAAAAACCGTATTGTTCAACAAGATGTACAGGCTTATGTTAAAGGTGAATTAGCTAAGCCACGCACTGAAAATATGGGTGCAGGTTTGGGTAGTCTTGCAACTTTGCCAATGCCAGTGATTGATTTCAGCAAGTTTGGTGAAATTGAAAGCAAACCGTTATCACGTATTAAAAAACTATCAGGTGCAAATTTACATCGCAATTGGGTCACTGCACCGCACGTCACGCAATTTGACGAAGCTGATATTACTGATTTAGAAGACTTTAGAAAGTCTATGCAGACTGACGCTGAAAAGCGTGGGGTTAAACTTACGATGTTGGCATTTTTAATCAAAGCTTCAGTGAATGCCCTTAAAGCCTATCCAAACTTTAACGCTTCGCTGGCGCCAGATGGCGATAGCTTGATTCTAAAAAATTACTTCAATATTGGTTTTGCCTGCGATACGCCAGATGGCTTGGTTGTACCCGTCGTACGTGATGTGCATCAAAAAGATGTGTTAGATATTGCGCGTGATTTAGGTGAGCTTTCTGCAAAAGCGCGTGAGCGCAAGTTGAAAGTAGAAGAAATGCAAGGCGGTTGTTTCACAATCTCTAGCTTGGGAGGCATAGGCGGAACAATGTTCACGCCCATTATCAACTGCCCTGAAGTTGCGATTTTAGGGGTTTCACGTTCTAGCATGCAGCCTGTGTACGATGCAAAAACTAAAGCGTTTGAACCACGCTTGATTCTGCCAATGTCATTATCATACGACCACCGTGTGATTGACGGCGCGGATGGTGCACGCTTTACTAGCCATATGCGTATGATGTTGAGCGATGTAAGAAGATTATTGCTTTAGTCTTGAATTAAAGTATTAATAAGGCGTTATCTTCTCAGTAATTACTGAGAAGATAACGCCTTTGTCATTAGAAAAACTGCATTTATAAATATTTTAGGAACGACCATGGCAGTAAAAGATAGTAACGGCAATGAGCTAAACGCTGGTGATTCTGTGCAGCTCATCAAAGACTTAAAAGTGAAAGGCACTTCTGTTACTTTAAAGCGCGGTACAGTGGCTAAAAATATTCGTCTAACCGATGACGAAGAAGAGGTGGAATGCAATGTAGATAAGGTAAAAGGTTTAGTGCTCAAGACTTGCTTTTTAAAGAAAATATAGTCGTTAATTAACTGTACCTTTCCGCACTAAATGAGTGCAAAAACCAAAATTTTACGAGTTTGATTGTATTTTTTTAAAAAAGTCATTTAATAAAATACCTCAGTAAATGTCACACTTCACTCATGTCAAGCATAAATTTGTTAACCAGACAAAAGAAAATTTTAGCTAATCTATACCTGAGCATCTCTTCAAATCGGTTTTAAAAAGCCATGTTACAGGCAATATTTGGCATTTTTATATTCCCTCATTTAGATTTGTCATTCATTATTTATATTAATTCTGAATCATTAAGTTACACTTAATTACAACTCCTATTTAGCAAATTGGTATGTAACTTGCTAAGTTAAATACAGAAAGCCATTATTACCGTAGTTGAATTAAATTTTTTACGAGATTTATTCACTTTAAAGTATGTAAATTGGAGATTGTCATGACAAAGCTTATTTTTGCTTTATTTTCTCTTAGTGCAGCCACTTCTAGTTTGGCGATGCCAACCGACGAATTAGTCCAAGCAATCAGTACACATGTGGTGAAAGTACAAGTTGCCTTGGCGAATGGTGGCTTTGGCTTAGGTTCGGGTGTTGTTGTAGCCAAAGACCAAGTCGTGACTAATTGTCATGTGGTTGCAAACGCAATCTCTGTTAGTGTGAATAATAATGGTGAAAACTACACCGCAAGTGCTCTCAAACCAGATTGGCATCATGATTTATGTATTCTAAAAGTTGAAGGCCTTAATGCACCTGTTGCGAATATAGGCTCTAGTGAAGGGCTGAAATATGAGCAGCCTGTTTACACGGTAGGTTATGCAGGCTTTTCCCCACGGCCTAACGGTACGTCAGGTTTTATCAAAAGCTTATATCCCATGGATGATAGCGTAGTAGTTAGAGCCAGTAATACATTCAGATTAGGCGATAGCGGCGGCGGCATGTTTGATGAAGCAGGTAATTTGGTTGGCATTATTACGGTTAAAAGCCCAGGCCATAACGCTTTTTATTACAATATGTCTGTAGAGTGGGTTAAACGCTTACTTAATCAGCCAGAACAAGCTATTGTAAGCGTGAGCGAATTACCTTTTTGGGCAGAAGCTGAAGAGAAATGGCCATTCTTTATGCGTGTTGTTCAACCACTAAAAACTGAAAACTGGGAAGCACTGAATACGATTGCAGTGGCATGGTGCGAAAAAGAACCTAATACTACCGAAGCCTTGTTTTATCGTGCGGTAGCTGAGTTCAGCTTGAAAAAAGAAGCTAATGCAGAACAGGACTTTAACCAAGTAGTTGCTAAGAATGGCAATAACAGCAGCGCGCTTTACTACTTGGGATTGATTGCTGAGCAAAGTGGTAAACATATGGAAGCCTTAAATATGGTGGCTATGCTAGATAGTTTAGATGAAACGACAGCGGGTGAGCTTAAAGTGGCGATGGGGATTGGTGAAAATCTAAGCGCCAAGCAATAGAAAGTAACACCTTTAAATCTATACTTTGTGCCTTAGGTTAGACGATAATCTAAGGCACAAACTCAACCACTACCTCACGGCTATCTGCCTGCCCACTTCCATCAACTGCTCTTAATACATAATGGCCAGCTTGTTGCGGATTCCAAGCGATGCCTGCGCCCGTGTCACTTTTTGCAATAAAGCCATTATTGGCAAACCAGTAAATTGTTCCTTGAGTACTATGATTGGCTTTTAATAAAACTGTTTCAGATTTTGATAACTGAATCGTATAGGTGACGCCTCTTAGTGGCGAAGTGATTTGTAGCGCGTCTACATTGGTTTGGCTTTTGGTATTACTGCATTCTGCTGGCAATGTTGGCGGTGTGCGGCGAGGCATGCCTGCTTCACGAAACAGCCTCAACATATCGGAATCCCAGAACTCTATAATTTCTTCACGCGTATTTGCGCCAGGTCTGCAAACAACTTGATTTGTTGTGTTATCAAAATACACTGGGCGGTCTAAAGTGCTAACCTTTATTGGCGACTTGCCTGGAATGAACCAAGTTTCGCTGAGGTTTTTACAGTATTGGTTAGGTAAATCGCCGCTTGCTGTGCATACATTGACCTTCCTTAATGACCGTGGCGGCAACGCCTCTAATTCTGTTTGAGGGTTTAATAAGTGTTGATGTCTTAAGCTATCTAAAATCTGAAAAAACAAAGGTGCGGCAGTTTTAATGCCGATAAACGCTGGGTTAGGTTTGCCATCAAAATTCCCTACCCAAACAGCAAGTATATCGTGACCACTGACGCCGATTGTCCATGCATCATGAAATCCCCATGAGGTGCCGGTTTTCCAAGCGGTTTTGTATCTGTCGGGTTCACTAGTATCTGGACGAGGATTTTGGCGCAACATATCAAGCGTGATAAATGCTGATTCCTCACTTAATAACGCGAAGCTAGGGTCGTTATTTTTAACTAAGCTAAATGGTTTGAAGCGCCCATGATTAGCCAGCATGGCATATAAGCTGACCAACTCTTCCATCGTTAATTCGCCACCACCGAGTGCTAATGCTAGACCATAGTGCGATTCACTTTTAAGGTCGCTTACGCCTGCATTTTTTAGGAAGTCGTATAAGCTAGGTTTGGAAAGTTTGGCAGATAAGCTTACTGCAGGTACATTGCGAGAGCGAATGAGAGCATCCGCGGCGGTAATTGGGCCAATGAAGCGACCATCAAAATTTTCAGGGCTGTAAGGCCCAAAACTGGTAGGTGCATCCTTTAAAATGCTGGCGGGATGAATCAGGCTTTGATCCATCGCCAGTGCGTAAATAAATGGTTTAAGCGTAGAGCCAGGTGACCGCTTGGCCGCTGTGCCATTTACTTGCCCATCAATAGCCTCGTTAAAATAATCTGCTGAGCCGACTAACGCTTTGACTTGCATGGTTTTAGCATCAAACAACATCGCGCTGACATTGCTTATGCCAAGGTTTTTATTGTTTTCAATGTAGCTAGCAATCATGCGCTCTAGTGTGGCTTGCACATGAAGATTTAAGCCTGTGTGAATAATTGTTTGATTGGTATTTTCGGTGCCATTATTTTCAGACAATACTGCATCAGTAAAGTGGGGAGCCTTAAAAGGTAGGTTGCCTTTATTAAGCGACTTGTTATTGATTAGGTTGGCAGGTAAAGCCATATCAGCACTATAGTGCTTATCTTTTTGATGACTGCTAAGCCAAGTTTGCCATAAGCGCGAACGGGCATCATTGAGTAAGCTATTGTTGGCAGTTAAATTAAGGCGTTTATTCGGATTTTGTGGAATTACCGCCAGTGTGATTGCCTCAGGTAAGTTTAGGCGACTTTCTGGTTTGTTAAAATAAAACAAACTTGCTGTGGCAATGCCTTTAATGTTGCCGCCGTAGGGGGCAATGTTTAAATAGGCTTCTAAAATATCATGCTTAGAGTAACGGCATTCTAGCCAGATAGCGGCGAATGTTTGTTTGATTTTGCCAGTGATACTGCGTGAATTAACGTTATACAAGCTACGCGCTAACTGCATGGTGATGGTAGATGCACCTTGACGCGAACCACCAAAAAAAGTGCGCCAAATACCACGCACAAGTGCGACAGGATTTACGCCAAAATGCCAAGCAAAATAGCGGTCTTCATAAAGCTTAACGGCTTCTACTGCGTTCGGCTGAATGTCCTTTAGTGGCACCCACAGTTGATATTGTGCATCTTGCGCGAGCGTCATACGCAACAAAGTGCCATCTTGGGCGTAAATAGCGGTGGAGTGAGGAATTAAAGTTGCCAAGACTGGCTTGGGATACAGGCGCAGCGCTGTTATCACACAGGCTAAAATTACAACAGCGATAAATACACTTTTGATGATTTTATTATGAACAAATAGCTGCTTGAATAACATGTGTTGCGGTAATTACTTCGCTGAATCCTTATTAGTCGGGCGACCTACAGTAATGCTACTAGGCACTGAGCGTGCTTGCAGTAATCGGTTATACATAGATTCTGCATAAGCTGGAGGCACTACAAATTGTCCGCTGTTAGTCGCTTTAATCTTATAGGTAAATTCAGTAATCGTGTCTGAAACTGCACCGTAAAACACTACGCGATCTTCACGAATATCGGCGTAAGTTGGTTGCCAGTTACCGCCAATCCCCAGTGGGCTAGTCCAACTACTTGCTTGTGTAGCACCACCCTCATTCCCATCACCTTCATAAGTTTCGCCATTTTGAGGAATGCTCGTTTCGGTCACATTAGCCGCTGCTTGTAATACTGGTTCAAAGCCACCAGGCAGCAAATCAACGATCGCAATATCATCTACATTGCCTTCTAATGCGCGGATTTTAATGTGCACAGTAATCTCATCGCCCATG
>JACMNP010000014.1 GCA_014378495.1 Methylotenera sp.
ACTGGGTTAGAGCACTGTCCTGCTACTTCGCGCAAAATATAAATCGCTTCTGATTCAAGCCAATCCAAATGCGATAAAGGCTGGCGTATTAGAGGTTGTTTAGTTGTCATATTTTTTTAGAATTTAAATCAAATTTATGCATTAATTACGTAATATCTTTACGTAGTTTTTCGGTTACTTAACGTGTAGGCCACATTCTTTATTGAGTGGATCTTCCCACCACCATCTACCAGCGCGTACATCTTCACCTACTGCAATACTGCGTGTACAAGGCGCACAGCCAATGCTAGGGTAAAATTGATCGTGTAGTTTGTTGTAAGGCACGTTGAACATACGGATATAAGCCCAAACTTCTTTTTCTGTCCAATCACTTAATGGATTGAATTTTTCTAGTTGATTACCTTCATCAAACTCACGGAAAGCTAAATCAACACGTGTACTCGATTGCTCCGCGCGCATTCCTGTTACCCAAGCTTTTTTACCTTTGAGCGCACGTTGTAATGGCTCTACTTTACGCATGTGGCAACAAGCTTTACGTAACTCTATACTTTCGTAAAAAGCGTTGATGCCTTTAGTGCGTACGTAATTTTCTACCGTTTCAGCTTGCGGGAAAAATATCTTCAGCTTGGTATTGTAGGTTTGCTCAGTTGCAGCGATTAAATCATAGGTTTCAGTAGGTAAACGGCCAGTGTCTAATGAAAAAATCTCAATGGCTAATTTTTCACGCTGAATAATATCTGTTAGCACCATGTCTTCTGCACCCATGCTGTTCGCAAAGGTGATTTCATGGTTGCTACCAAGTTCTGCAATCGCTTCTTTTAACATGCTGACTACATGGCTATGTTTTTGTGTCACAGAAGCGATTAACGCATCGGTAAGGGTTGGCGATGTTGCAGGATTACTTGCAGGTGGACGTAGCCCAGAGATTAAACTTTGTGAGACTTCACCCGACATTAAGAGGCCCTGTTATAGCGCGCAAAAGCAGGCAATGCTTCATCTACAGCGCCTTGATAAGAAATCGTAAAGTCGTTAAGGCTAGCTAAAGCTTCTTCAGCACTTCTGTCAGCACGAATAACATAGCTATTGAATCCACTGCGTTTTAGAAAAAATAGCTGATCGCGAAGCACATCACCTATAGCGCGCAATTCATTTTCAAAACCGTAGCGCGTTCTTAATAATGTGCCTAATGAGAAAATACGGCCATCAGCAAAGCGTTCTACATGTACCGCTATGATTGGTAACGCATTTAAATCAGCTTGATTTTCTATTAAATCTGCAAGTACTTCATGCGTATCAATCCACACGCCAACTTCTTTTACAGAAAGGCGAGATTGCAACTCGGCTTTGCGATGAATAAATACACTTAACGGCACTATTATTTTGCCAGACGCAGGAATTACCGTGCCTGAAATTTGTTCATCGGTGACAGTTTTCTCACCAGTGAGTTTAAATAAAACTACTTTTCCGGCTTGTTTACGTGCTTCAACTTGGCTTGCAGGTAGCTTAACGATAGTCCATTCGTTTTCAACGATAGAAGCACTGTCATTAGTATTGAGTTTGATTAAATTACTCATGTTGTTACCTCAGCGACATCTTTTGCAAGTGTTTTGTTTTCATAAACGCGTGCTTTGAACGGCGCAACACCTAAGCGGCGCACGGTATCAATAAAACGTTCTTCATCTGTACGCTCTTGAATATAAACATCAATTAATTTTTGTACCACTGTTGGCATTTCTTCGGCTGAGAATGAAGGCCCAATCACGCTGGCAAGACTAGCTTCGTTACCCTGTTTTCCGCCAATAGACACTTGATACCATTCAGAACCATCTTTATCTACACCTAAGATGCCGATATGACCGACGTGATGATGCCCGCAAGCATTCATACAACCTGAAATATTCAGCTCGATTTCACCGATGTCATGCAAGTAATCCAAATTATCAAACTGCATCTGAATCGCTTCCGCAATCGGGATACTTTTAGCGTTAGCCAGTGAGCAAAAGTCACCACCTGGGCAGCAAATAATATCAGTGAGCAAGCCAATATTTGGTGTAGCTAAGCCATTTGCACGCGCTTTTTCCCATACTATGAATAAATCACTTAGTTTCACATCGGCTAAAATCAAATTCTGTTCATGAGATACGCGTAGTTCGCCAAAACTATATTGTTCGGCTAAGTCTGCAACCAAATGCATTTGCTGACTAGTTGCGTCGCCTGGCGCTTTGCCATGTGGTTTCAGCGATAATGTTATTGCGCGATAGCCGCTGGTTTTGTGCGGGTGTACGCAACGTTTAACCCAAGCTGCGAATGCTGGGTTGCTTGAAATCGCTGCATCAAAGCTAGCATCATGCGCTGGTAAAGTGTCATATGGCATGGCTGCAAAGTGCTTGGCTACACGTGCTAACTCTGTCACTGGAATCGTATTTGGCATGTCTTTTAAATGCAGCCATTCAGCTTCGACTTGTTTGCTAAATTCTTCGATACCAAGTGCTTTAACTAAAATTTTAATACGCGCTTTGTAAGAGTTATCGCGGCGACCATGTAAGTTATAGACACGAATAATCGCTTCACAATAGGTGAGAGCGTGTTGCCATTCAAGATGCTCACGAATAACTGAACCTAAGATTGGTGTACGGCCTAAACCGCCGCCAACCCATACTTTAATGGCGACTTTATTGTCAGCATCGTGATAAAACTCCATGCCAATATCATGCATTTGCACAACAGCACGGTCTTGTTTAGCGCCAGAAACGGCGATTTTAAACTTACGCGGTAATAGCGCAAACTCAGGGTGGAAAGTGCTCCACTGGCGCATCACTTCCGCCATGGCACGTGGGTCGATGACTTCGTCAGGTGCAACACCAGCAAACTGGTCTGTGGTGATATTACGAATACAATTACCTGAAGTTTGAATGGCGTGCATCTCAACCGTAGCAAGTTCGGCTAAGATTTCAGGCACATCTTCTAATTTAGGCCAGTTAAGTTGCAAGTTTTGGCGAGTGCTGAAATGACCGTAATCACGGTCGTAGCGCTTAGTGATATCAGCAAGCTTATGCAATTGTTTACTTGATAACATG
>JACMNP010000106.1 GCA_014378495.1 Methylotenera sp.
GCTTGCTGACGCTCAGACATCGCGCTGAATGAAATTGACTGTGGTGCCTCAGAAATACCTTGAATAATGCCAGTGTCCTGCACTGGGAAAAAACCTTTTGGCACATAAATATAAAGCATTGCTGTTAGTACTAATGTAGCCAATGCAATTAAAAGTATTAAGGGTTGACGGTCTAGCACCCAAGTAAGCGTCTTGCCATAGGCCGCCACAATACGATCAAATACATGTCCGACAGTGCGATCAAAGCGACTACGCTCAGATTCTGGCGTATGCCGTAGTAACTTTGCGCACATCATTGGGGTAAGCGTTAAAGATACTACTGCAGAAATCAGAATCGCTACCGCCAAAGTAATTGCAAATTCACGGAATAATCGCCCTACCACATCACCCATGAATAATAAGGGAATGAGCACAGCAATCAAAGAAACAGTCAGCGAAATAATAGTGAAGCCAATCTGCTTAGACCCTTTCAAAGCGGCTTCTAGTGGGCTTTCTCCTTCTTCAATATATCGCGAGATATTTTCTATCATCACAATCGCATCATCCACCACAAATCCTGTCGCAATCGTCAAGGCCATCAAAGTTAAATTATTGATGCTAAAACCAGCAACATACATGACGGCAAAAGTCCCTACTAAGGATAACGGTACGGCAATAGCAGGCACAATAGTCGCTGGAACGTTGCGCAAGAATATGAAAATAACCATCACTACGAGTACTACCGCAAGCATTAACTCAAACTCCACATCGTGAACAGAGGCCCGAATCGTAATGGTTCTGTCGCTGAGTATCTTTACTGCAACAGACTGCGGTAAATTAGTTTGCAAACTCGGGAGTAGTTGCTTGATACGATCGACCACTTCAATGACATTAGCGCCTGGTTGTCGCTGAATATTAATCAATATAGCTGGTTTATCATTACCCCAAGCTGCAAGACGTTTATTTTCAGCACCATCCACCAAATCAGCAACATCACTAAGACGTATAGCAGCACCATTACGGTAGGCCAACACAAGCTCACTATATTCAGCCGCAGTTTTAAGTTGGTCATTGGCATCAATAGTAGAGGCTTGCGCTGGGCCATCAAAACTACCTTTGGCTTGATTGACATTTGCGGCACCAATTGAATTACGTACATCATCAATATTCAGGTTATTTGCAGCCAAGGCTTTTGGGTTAACTTGAACACGCACTGCTGGCCGCTGACCGCCGCTTAAGCTGACTAAACCTACTCCCGGTAGCTGTGATATTTTCTGTGCAAGCCCAGTATCAACAAGATCTTGAATCCCTGGCAATGGCAAAGTCGGTGAACTGACTGCCAAAGTCATGATAGGGGCATCAGCAGGATTCACCTTACTGTAAATCGGTGGCATCGGTAAATCAGTCGGTAAAAAACTAGATGCACGATTAATAGCAGCCTGCACTTCTTGCTCAGCTACATCTAAAGTAAGTTGCAGGCTAAATTGCAAAGTAATGACCGATGCACCGCCTGAACTTGTAGAAGACATCTGCTTTAAGCCAGCCACTTGACCAAACTGACGTTCAAGTGGTGCAGTAATTGATGAAGTGGTGACCTCTGGGCTTGCGCCTGGGTAAAGAGTCGTCACCTGTATGGTTGGATAATCCACTTCTGGCAATGCAGAAATTGGTAGAATTCGATAACCTAGAATACCCACTAGCAAGATAGCAATCATCAAAAGTGAGGTAGCTACTGGGCGTAAGATAAATAAGCGTGATGGATTCATATTAGATTTCTTTAGCTAGAATATTTAGAGCCAAATCACATTTATAACTAGAGTTAATCCATTGGTATCCAATGCGCTGAATTATTGGGTAGATGGATAATCTGTAAGCTGAGTTATCCCACTGTAGGTTATTGCGCTTTAAAATATTCATTCTGCTGATGGCCGTTTATGATGCTTAGATCCTGCTGGTTGCCCATCTTTTAAATTTGCCGATTGAACTGGTTTTGCTAATTGAACCTTAGCTCCTTCACGTAACTTATCAGCACCATCCGTTACCAATAAATCACCCGCTTTAATTTCACCTTCCACTGCGGTTAAGTTTCCTTCAGTTACAGTCACTTTTACTGGCTTAACAGCAATAGTCTGATCAGCGTTCACTTGATAAACAAAGGTGCCTTGAGAACCACGTTGAATTGCTGCACTAGGAACAACAGTAGCGTCTTTATTGACGCCTAGTTGCACTCTGACATTCACGAACTGATTAGGAAAAAGACTTTCATCATCATTCGTGAATTGTGCTTTTAGTTTAACTGTCCCTGTGGTGGTATCAATTTGATTATCTGCACTAGATAGATAACCCTCTGCCAATTTATTTTGCTGATCACGTCCGTAGACGATCACCGCTAATTTATCGCCTTTGCGTAAGGGCGCTAATACTGAAGCTAAGCTATCTTGAGGAATAGAAAAAATGACCGTAATGGGTTTAACTTGGGCGATACTTAAAATACCATTCACGTCTGACTGATGCACAATATTGCCCGCATCAACTTGACGCAAACCAACGCGACCACTGATTGGCGCGGTGATGCGCGTATAAGTCAGCTGTAACTTCGCATTATCAATCTGACTCTGGTCAGTTTGAATAGTCCCTAAATATTGATTGACCAATGAATTTTGTGTCGCTACCTGTTGCTCTGGTGCAGAGTCTTGCGCAAGTAAGGTTTTGTAGCGCTCGAGATCTAGTTGAGCATTTTTGAGCAAAGCCTGATCTTTAGCTAATTGGCCTTGTGCTTGCGCCAATTGCACTTGATACGGCCGTGAATCAATCTCCGCCAGCAACTCACCCTGCTTGACGTATTGGCCTTCATTGAACAGAACGCGCATTAATTCGCCATCTAAATGCGTTCTAATCACGACATTGTTACGTGGAGTAACTGTCCCTATCGCATTCAGATATACATTGATATTTGAAATCTTAGCGGCAACTGCCGTTACCGTTGCTGGCCGTTTAGCATCCTTCTTACTGAGTTCTATAGCTTTTTGACCATTGCTGTAGTGACGAAACGCGAAAAATGCGATAACGAATAATACTAAGATTATCAAAAACGCCTTAGTCCCTGATTTCATTCCTGAACTAGGTTGACTCAAGTGACGCTGATATGAAGAGGCATCTGAAGGCGGTAAACTATCTGCTTGAGATGTGTTTTTTATTATTGGATCTATCGCCATGATTCTCTTTCAATATTGAGCGTATGCATTATTTTTTGTTAAACGCTATTTAAAAGTTTATTTTACCTAAATTGACTTTTAATAATATGAAAAATTTCTCGCAGGTATGTAAAAACAAGTAAAGCCTGATTAAGCCTTTCTCAGGCTTCATCAAAAAATGCGCTTGTAGGTCACAGTTATATCAAAATTAGTTCAAATCCACCTCAACGTAATGCTCTATATGGTCGTCCACTAAAGGTATAGTACCTTGTGATGGTAATGCTGTATTTACTACACCAGCATTACCATTACCTTCAACAACCAAGTCTTTATTGATCTGCTCACCATCTAACGTTACGCGAATCACTTGCTCGGCTTTCTCACCTACACGCCTCACAGTAATATGGTAGAGCGTACCGCGATAGTGATAATGAATTTTGTACGAATCCCAATCTGCAGGAATACATGGCGCAATTCTTAAATAAGCGTTTCCATGTTTTACTTCCAGATGGATGCCCAACAGTGTTTCCGTGGTTAACCTATACATCCAGCCAGCTGCCCCTGTATACCAAGTCCAGCCGCCTCGGCCTGTATGGGGCGCAGCGCCATAAATATCAGCACTCATCACGTAGGGCTCAACCTTATACCGCTCTATATCTGTCTGAGTACTGCCATGATTCACTGGATTGAGCATATCGAATAACTCCCACGCACGCACCTTATCGCCCATCATGGCAAAAGCCATAGTAGTCCAAATAGCGGCATGGGTATATTGACCACCATTCTCACGAACGCCAGGTACATAGCCTTTGATATATCCAGGCTCGAGATCTGAAGTATCGAATGGTGGTGTCAGTAACTGTATCAATTTCTTATCTCTTACCACTAAGCGTTCATCTACCGCTTCCATGGCTTGCTTAGCCCGTGCTGCAGCACCACCTTTTGAGATGACAGCCCAGCTCTGGCTGATTGAATCAATTTGGCATTCAGCATTTTCAGAAGAGCCTAAAGGCGTGCCGTCATCAAAATAAGCCCGGCGATACCAAGCGCCATCCCATGCGTTAGATTCAATATTATTACGTAACAATGCAGCCTGAACAGTGCATACTTCAGCAAATACTTCGTCACCCTGATTTCTTGCCAATCCTGCAAACTGGCTCAGGTTATCGTATAAGAACCATGCTAACCAAACGCTCTCGCCTTTACCCTTTAAGCCTACTAAGTTCATACCATCATTCCAATCACCGCAACCCATCAAAGGTAAATGGTGCTCGCCAAAACGTAAGCCATGCTTAATGGATCGCACGCAATGTTCATAAAGACTGACTGCTTCAATCGAGCGTAGCGGCTGGTCATAATAAGCCTCTTCATCTGGGGCTAACTCGCGACCCTCTAAGAAACTCACAGACTCTTCAAGCACGCCAGTGTCACCCGTCGCCAGTACATAACGACAAGTGGCATAGGCTAGCCATAGATAATCATCTGAGAAATGGGTACGCACACCTTGCCCATTGGGCGGATGCCACCAATGTTGAACATCCCCTTGCGGAAACTGGCGCTCTGCACAACGAATTAATTGCTCACGCGCGAGCGAAGGTGCAGCATGTATCAACGCCATAGTGTCCTGTAATTGGTCTCTAAAACCGTAAGCACCACCAGATTGATAATAACCACTGCGACCCCATAATCTGCAAGAAAGGGTTTGATAAATAAGCCAGCCGTTGGTCAGCACGTTTAAGGCAGGGTCAGGCGTTTCAACTTGCACAATACCTAGGGTGCGATTCCAATGCTCCCATACGGCCTCTAATGCCTGACGAGCCCCTACTGGACCACCGAATCGAAGAATGAAATGTTGCGCTTCTTCTGCACTTTTCGCTGCGCCAAATATAAACACAATCTCGCGTTCTTGTCCGCTTTGCAGTTCTATTTGACTCTGTATGGCAGCACAAGGATCAAGCGCTGCACCTGTTTTTCCAGATAAACGCTTACGAAGCATGGCTGCAGGTTTTGCCAGCGTACCATTACGCCCAATAAACTCGTTGCGACTCCCTGTGACGGTTTGCCGAGGTTCATAAGTATCAGACTCCATGTTTTGTGCATGGGTAGATTTCGCATGATTCGCATGAGCAAACACAATGCGGTTAGCACACTCTCGGCCATAGGCATTACGCGCAAACACCGCACTAGTAAGTGAATCTGTTTCAGTCACAATATGCATCATGTTAGCGTGTCGCGACTCACCAAGCACTAGCTCCCAATAACCTGTTAATGAAAGCTGTCGTGTACGTTTAGATTGGTTGCGTACTTTGATCACCACAAATTTAACAGGGGCATCCATCGCAACGTAAGTAAACATTTCTGAATCAATGCCGTTTTCGCTATGTTCGAACACACTGTAGCCAAAGCCATGGCGACACACATAGCCAGTTTTTCCACGCGCGGGCAATGGCGTTGGGGACCAGAATTTTCCTGTTTCCTCATCACGAATATACACAGCCTCACCGCTAATATCACTCAGTGGGTCGTTATACCAAGGTGTTAACCGGAATTCATGTGCATTTTCTACCCAAGTATAAGTACCGCCACTCTCACTGACCACAGTACCAATATGAGGACTCGCTATGACATTAGCCCACGGTGCTGGCGTATTTTGGTTAGGCTCTAGGGTGATTAGATATTCGCGTCCATCAGGCGTAAAACCACCTAACCCATTACAAAAAATACGATTCTCGACAGTCAGTAATTCAATCACTGGTTGCGGATTACCTTCTGCAAATTGTAACCAAGATTCTGAAGTTTCAACCATACGCGCTGGCAGGCGGTCGAGCGTGCGTTCTTCTGAAAGCCTGCGCACTACTTGTTCAAGCAAGCTACCAGAAGTATCAGTTAATACCACGCGCGCAACGGTTTGAAACAACACGCGAGCCTCTTCTGTCAGTTCTTCAGCACGCCGCAAAAATACGCCACCCGGTTTATCGGTTATTTGTGCGTCAGGCCCAGTATTGATCAAACCGATAATTTGATCATGTAACGAAGCACGGTAACCTGAGAAATTATCATTAAATATAACTAAATCAACAGTTAAACCCTTCATGCGCCAATAATAATGGGCTTGCAAGGCTTGTTTGACCAAATCAATACGACTCATATCACTAATACGCACTAACACGATTGGCAAATCACCCGAAATACCAAAACGCCACAGCCCCGATTGGCCCAACTGATTACGCACAATCAAGCTAGCTGGTGCACGCAATATTGGGTTGGAGTAAATAACTGCACTTGCAAGTCGGCCAAATATTTGCGCATCGGATTCTGATGCATTAATACGGCGCAATACTTCTTGGCTTTGAAACCAAGCCATTTCAAAAGCACGCTCCACAAAATGTTTATCACAATATTTATCTAGTAATGCCAGTGCCTCTTCTCGCGTATCCGCTACACCAGAGATGATTTGCAAGGTAGCAGAATCATCAGCTGGTAAGGTAATAATTCGGCGAATCGCGATAATCGGGTCAAGCACAGAGCCATCAGTATTAGACAATTGACTCACTTTTCTGGCTTGATAGTCACGATTATCCAATGCTATTGGATTAGCGACTGTGCGACCACGACCAATGAATTTAGCGCGGTCAGTCTCATAAGACGGCTCACTGATATGCGCACCAGGCGCGACCAAAAGATGAAACATCCATGGCACATTCTCACCTGGAGTGCGGCGGCGGCGCGTACAAAGGATAGCTTGACGATCAGGTAATATTTCAGTTTGTACGAACAAATTACTAAAAGAGCGATGTGCTAAATCAGCACTCAATAGGGTTAATACCACCTCTGCATAACTCGTCACTTCAATACGACGCGAACGAGATGTTAGATTTGAAAGCTTTAAACGACGAATCTCAACATCATCTTCAGGCGATACACTAATTTCAGTATGTGCCTCAATCGACTGATCACGCAGTCTATATTCGGCGCGTGCCTGTCCAAAGATCGCTTCATAGTGATCGGCTTTACGTAAAGTTGGTTGATACGTGGTTGACCAATAGCGTCCATTATCACAATCTCGCAAATAAACAAATGTTCCCCAGTTATCAACGGTTCTATCTTCACGCCAACGTGTAATGGCAAGGTCACGCCAACGCGAGTATCCGCCTCCAGCATTGTTTGCCATCACATGATATCTACCATTCGACAATAAATGTACTTCAGGAATCAATGTATTTGGATTTGAAAATACGCGTGTAATCGGCCAAAGTTCTTCGCCCGCTGGTCTAGATGCAGCTCTCACTTCTGCAGCGTGTGGGTGTAAAGTTGCACCTTTTTTCGGGACGCGCTCTTGTAATAGCAACTCTGTTGCTTTAATAATAGGCGCAGACATAAATCGGCGCTGCATAGGTTGATTATGCAATACATGACCAAAAGCTAAAAAGCTCATGCCCTGATGATGCGCCATATAAGAACGTACGACAGCATGATTCTTACCACGTGGGACTCGCGATGGTGTGTAATCAATCGCCTCATAGAATCCATAAGCACCCATAAAGCCATTCTTCGCTAACAGCTCCAAATTAAGACAAGCCTCTAGTGGCATGACGGTTAATGCGAGCGCAGTGGCATAAGGCGCAATCACCAAATCATCCCCCAATCCACGCTTAAATCCTAAGCCTGGCACCCCAAAAGCTCTATATTGATACACTTGGTGCATATCAGTGGCGCTGTAGCAAGATTCAGAAATACCCCAAGGCACACCGCGTTGACGCCCATAATTGATTTGACGCATCACCACCGCTTTACAGGTTTGGTCCAGCAAAGTATTCTCATAAGATGGCATCATTAGTTGTGGCATCAGATACTCAAACATCGAGCCACTCCACGAAATCAAGCTCACTTCACCACCATAGCTTGTAAGTAAGCGACCGAGCGAGAACCAATGTTTTTGTGGCACTTGCCCTTGCGCAATCACTAAATAACTGGCTAAGCGTGCTTCAGAGGCAAGTAAATCATAACAAGAAACATCTCGACGGCGCTCACCTACATCGTAACCAATGGTCAATAATCCACAGGTAGTATCATAAAGAAAGTCAAAATCCATGATGGCCAATGCGTGACAGCGCGCTACCAAATTGTCGATAATATTTAAACGTTCTGTCGCATTACTGTTAGATAAAGCAGAGGTCGTACTAGCACCAAGTAACCATAAATTTTCTATACCCGCTACTTTGTCGGTGGCTAAAGCTAATAATGTTGGAATATTGCTGTAGTGGTGTGGCCTTGGCACTAAAAACTTAATATCATCTAAAATCATTTTACATTGCTGATTAAATGACTTGATCCAGTAATGCGACTCACTATTTGCATTAGTTTGAATGGCTAGGCTCGATAACAAGGCCTCGCCAGCAGTTTGAATTTCAGCGAATAAGCGACTAGTTTCAACTAAGATCTTTGAATAAGCATCTGTGCTGTATTTAAAGCGTGTTAGCGAGTGCAACATCTCTTTAATCTGTTTTATTTTTTCAGAAAATTCTTTAGTAGTTTCCGCTGTACTCTGATCACTAAACACGAGTAAGGTGTCATGTAATCCTTGGCATGCATTCACAGACAATATGGGTTGATTTTTCAACTCGAGCAGGCCAGCTTCTAAAGTAAGTAAGCTTCCCGCTAAATTGCCACTATCAACAGTTGAAACATATTGTGGCTGCAGCGGCATCAGTGTCTGGGTATCGTACCAATTGTAAAAGTGGCCATGATAACGCTCCAGCTTTTCCATAGTCGTTAAGGTGTTTTCAGTAAGTTGCAGCAATTCCCCAGCGGTAATATATCCAAAATCATAGGCAGCTAAATTTGCCAGTAATGACATTCCAATATTAGTGGGTGAAGTCCGTGAGGCAATCACAGGTGCAGGATATTCCTGAAAATTATCAGGCGGTAGCCACTGATCGTTTGGCCCCGCAAATTCTGCGAAAAAACGCCAAGTGCGCCTAGCAGTAGTCCGTATGAAAGTCTGTTGATTCGCGGTTAAATCAGCCACCAATGGTGATAGTGGTTTGCTGATCCACCAAGCGATAACAGGTGAGAAAAACCAAAGCAGCAAAATCGGTAAACAAGTAAAAAAATCAACTGATTGACTGGCTGTAAAGTTGAAAACCAAAGTAAAGCTCAAGATGACGGCTAAAAGTGGCGCTATCCACATTTCTTTAAAGTAATCAGTAGTTGTAATGCGTGCATTACGCTTTACGTAAGATGGCATATGCCAAAGCAATAACCCGCGCTTAGTGAATAGCATACGTACACCAGAGCAAATAATTGCATCAATGCAAATTAAAGTGTCATAGGGCAAAAGTACTATTGTTAAGGTATTAACTTGTATGGAGCGAAAAGCAGATTTACTTGTCGCCATCAAATGTACTAACCAATCGCGCTCTTTAGGTTTACGAATGAATTCAAATGTTGACCCGAGCAGACTGGGTAAAAACACAATGATTAGTACTAATATAGTCCATAACCAAGCTGGCCCAGCTAAAAATAACCAGCCAGCTAGCAACATTACTAATATCGAGGGTGGTACAAGGCTACGTCTAATGTTGTCAAATATTTTCCAAATTGATAAAACCGTGAGCGGATTTTTCTCACGCTTGTTTCTCAAAGGATTAGCGGATTGATCTGTGTCATAGATTTGAGTTGGCGCAGGCACGCGCGGTAAGAGCCAGCCAGCCAATTGCCAATCGCCACGTATCCAGCGATGCCGACGGCTAGCATCTATCGTATAACTTGCTGGAAACTCTTCAACTAAATCAACATCCGTGACTAATGCCGAGCGAGCGTATGCGCTTTCTAGTAAATCGTGACTTAGAACAAGATTTTCTGGAAATCGCCCATCGACTGATTGCCGAAAAGCATTAACATCATAAATACCTTTACCGATAAAGGTACCTTCGCCAAAGACATCCTGATA
>JACMNP010000107.1 GCA_014378495.1 Methylotenera sp.
AAAAAAGTTTGGCTGAATATTCACGGTGTGCACGATGCCGCACTGATTAAGCAGATTGGCGATTTATTTCATCTGCATCCGCTAGTGCAAGAAGATATTCTCAATACTGAGCAGCGCCCTAAGATTGATGAATTTAAAGATTATATATTTTTAGAGGCGCGTAGTTTTCAGTACGATAAGGCCAGTATGACGATGGATTCTGAACAGGTGAGTTTCGTGCTGGGCCACGACTATCTGATAACTTTTCAAGAGCGTTCTACTGGTATTTTTGAGCCTGTGCGTGGGCGCATTCGTGCGACTCATGCGCATATTTGCGAGTTGGGTGTCGATTATCTTGCGTATGCGTTGCTAGATAGTGTGGTGGATAGGTACTTCAGTGTGCTGGAAGATGTAGGCGATGCGAGCGAGGCGCTGGAAGATAAATTGCTTGCCAAGCCCACCAATGCGGAGTTGCATGTGATTCATCAGCTTAAACATGTGAGTATTGAGCTACGCCGCGCGGTGTGGCCGCTACGCGAGGTGATTAACAACCTTACGCGTAATGAAAGCGAATTTTTTAAACCGACGACTTTGCCGTATTTGCGTGATGTGTATGATCACACGGTGAATTTTATCGAGTCGCTTGAGTCGATTCGCGATAGTTTAAGCGGCATGATGGATATTTACATGGCGAGTGTCAGCCAGCGCGTAAACTTGGAAGTACGTGCGTTAACAGTGGTTGCCATGCTGTTTATGCCAGCCACGCTGATTGCAGGTATTTTTGGCATGAACTTCCACGAAATGCCGTGGTTGGCTGAGAAGAATGGCTTTTGGTGGGCGATGGGTTTAATGGGTGGCATTGCGGCGATGATGGTTATTATCTTTTGGCGCAGGCAATGGCTGAGTAGTAAAACTTAGGTTGCACAATCTTAAAACAATCATCACTCTTTCTAATTCCGTCATACCGACGAAAGTCGGTATCCAGTGTCGTTAAGCATGCAGCCTTGTGTCTACATTTTAGCAAGTGAGCGAAACGGTACCTTATACATCGACGTTACTTCAGATTTAATTAAACGTATATGGGAACATAAGTCTGGCCTTGCTGAAGGCTTCACCAAACAAAATCAAGTGTATGATTTAGTTTGGTACGAAACGTCCGAAAGTATGCAAAGCGCAATAGTGCGTGAAAAACAGCTTAAAGAATGGAAACGCCAGTGGAAAACAGAGTTAATTGAAAAGTCTAATCCATACTGGAATGATTTGTACCAAACACTCGTTTAACTCTTATTTACATCGCTCTGTGCTCAATTTTAATCGTAGCGATTCAAAATCTTAACGACACTGGATACCGACTTTCGTCGGTATGACGGGATTGGGTAAAGGTTTATTAAGTCGCATGCATATCATCTTTACAGAGCTGGTTTAATCAAAGCCGTATACTTAGCCCGTATTTTTGCCGCTTTAGGCGCCGCTACTGCCATGCAATAGGGCTGATCCGGGTTTTTATCAAAATAATACTGATGGTAACCTTCTGCTGGAAAGAATGTATCTGCGCCGTTAATTTGTGTGACGATAGGCGCATTAAATATATGTGCTGCATTAAACTCTGCAATCATCTTTTCAGTCGCTACGCGTTGCGCTTCATTTTGACAAAACACAGCTGAGCGGTACTGCGTGCCGACATCATTGCCTTGACGATTTGGCGTGGTGGGGTCGTGCGATACAAAAAATATCTCAAGTAGCGTTTCAAAGCTTACTTGGTCGGCGTCAAAAGTAATTTGTATGCCTTCTGCATGGCCTGTATCACCATTGCAAATGTCTTTGTAGGTCGGGTTGGGCTTATGCCCGCCTATGTAGCCAGACACTACTTTGCTCACGCCTTTCAGTTGGCTGAATACTGGTTCTGTACACCAGAAACAACCGCCTGCGAATACTGCAATTTGTGCGTTACTCATTATTATTCACCTTATTTTTTAAATCTATCTCTAAAACGATTGTCATTAACTTTATAATGGTTAGTCAACAATTACGCTCAAACATTACATTAATTCCCAGATATTTTAATCAGTTATTTTAGTCATGGCGCTTAACGCACTTTACGTAGATTTTAACTCTTACTTCGCTTCCGTTGAGCAACAATTGCGCCCAGAATTACGCGGCAAGCCAGTCGGCGTGCTGGCGGTGATGGCGGAAACCACTTGTTGTATAGCCGCGAGCTATGAGGCTAAAGCATTTGGCGTTAAAACTGGCACAGGTGTGCGAGATGCGCGTAAATTATGTCCAAATATGATTTTTGTAGAAGCGCGGCCGCCACTTTATGTGGAGTTTCACCATAAGTTGATTGAGATTGTGGAAAGCTGTACGCATGTGGAAAAAGTGCTTTCTATTGATGAAATGGTTTGCAAGCTCACAGGTAGTCAGCAGATTCCAGAAAATGCTTTGAAGCTTGCGGCAAAAATCAAACGAGCGATTGCAAAACATGCGGGTGAGTTTATTAAATGCTCAATCGGCATCGCGCCCAATACTTTTGTGTCTAAAGTAGCTTCTAATCTGCAAAAGCCTGATGGTTGCGTGTTGATAGAGCAACACGAGTTGCCACAGCGTTTGTATGAGTTGCCATTGCGCGCTTTAAACGGCATTGGCAGGCAGATGGAAGCACGCTTGAGTCGTTACAAAATCACGACAGTTGAGCAACTTTACGCAGCGAATCGTAACCAGCTACAAACAGCGTGGGGTAGTGTGGAAGGCGAGCGTATGTATGACAAACTGCGCGGGCTAGAGCCACATTATGTGAAAAATCCACGTAGTAGCCTCGGGCATTCGCATGTGATGCCGCCTGAGCAGCGCAACTTTAAAGGTGTAAGTGCGGTGATGCACAGGCTATTGCAAAAAGCTTGTATGCGTATGCGCAGTTATGAGTTATTGACTTCCCGCGTTGCAGTGACAGTGAAGCTTCGTGGCCCTCACTTTGAGCGTGTACCAAGTTGGGGGTTAGAAACCGCGATTTCTCCGACGGATAGCACGCTTAGATTAATTGAGGTGCTTGAAGCTTTTTTGCAATGTTATCCAGAAACGGAAAATAGCCCTTACGCAGTGGGGATTTCTTTTTCAGGCTTGATGTCGCCAGAAGAAGTGGCGCGGGATTTGTTTCAAATAGAGCCGCTAGAAAACGAAATTAAGCTGAACAAGGCGATTGATAAACTGAATTTAAAATTTGGTAAAAATACGATTTATTTTGGTGGCGCGCATGAGGCGCTAAAAGATGCGCCGATGAGGATTGCGTTTAATCATATTCCTGATTTAGTGGTGGAGAGTGATTAAGTGATTTGGTAATAAAAAAGGCAGAGTCGAAAACGACTCTGCCTTTTTTATTACGGTTTAATTATTAATGCTGATAACTTTTATTGGCATTTGCTTTAACACAAGCCTCAGCTTCTAAAGCAGCGACCTTGCTCACTGGCTCAGCATCATTGCTAGAAGTTGATTTTGGTAGCTCAGCTTTCACCATACAGTCTATACATTTACCTTTCGCAATGTCGTAACCTTGAATCGCTTCTAAGCCTTTTACACCCGTCATAATGGTGTCGTCTAAAATCGCTTCGCCCATTTTTGCACCAGTAATATCCGCACCTGTTAAGTCAGCTTTACTTAAATCTGCACGGAACAAATCAGTATTGCGCAAGTTAGCATTGCGTAAATCTGCAAATTTTAGGTTAGAGCGATTGATGTCTGCACCCTCAAAATTACTATTGGCAAACTTGCCACCAATCGCATCAAAGCGCATCGCACCCATCGGCTGGTTACCAATATCTAAGCCATAGCGACCGTGTTTAATAATGGCATTACTCATGTCTACATTGCCTAGTGTACCTATCATGCGGGCGTTGGTTAAGTTGGCGCCAGCAAAATTAGTTTTATCGAAAATCGCTTGAAAGATGGTGGCATCAGTTAAATTTGCGCCGCTTAAGTTAGCATTTTCTAAACGGGCTAGATTCAAATAACTTTTTTGCATATCTGCATTTGTTAAGTTTGCGCCTCTTAAGTAAGCACCAAAAAAGCTGGTATTCACCATGTTGCAGTGACGTAAATCTAAACCGTCAAAATTTAAATAGCCTACGTCTTTGTTAGATAAGTCACAGCTTTTGCTGTTTACTTGCGCCATTGCTTGATTTTGGGTGAGTTTTGCGCGTTCTGGTTCAGCATTTTTTGCGTAAAAATCTGCCGCTTTGGCAATCATCGTTTTTTGGTCGAACAAAAATGAATCACGAGAGCCTTCGTTGCTGAAGCAATAAGTTTTACCTTCGTAGACTTCATTAATTGCACAGTTAGTTTTATGAAACGTACCTTTTGATAGGCTGTTTGTGCAGTTATCACCAAACTCACCCGCAAATGCATGGCTGATAAACGCCAAACTAATAAGTGCAATTAAGTACTTAATTTTATTCATTATAATTCTCCAAAGCTTACATATTAAATGCTGCTTATAGTTTTGCAGTTAATTTATTATTCACGTTAAATTGTAAACCTTCTGTAACTCTTGTCACATAGCAGAAAATAGATTTTTGATGTGACTTGCTGTGCGGTAGCGTTATTTCATGAAAATCATTAGTTACAAATTATTAACAATTGGCGGTAGGCTAAACTCAATATCGTCGCGTTATGGTAATCATCTGTAAAGTGAATTGCAGACGCTAAAAAGCAAAGCATGGATTTAAACCTAAATGAAGTTGCTTAAATAAATTCTAGAGCTTAAATAATTTCTAGAGATAGAGGAGAAGTAAAATGCGTAGTATCAAAATGAATAAGATGAAAGTATTAGTGCCAGCGTTAATGTCGGCAATATTTTCAATATCTGCAATTGCGAATGATCAATATACAGATACTGCTCGTGTGCTGTCATCTACACCACAATTTGAGCGCGTGAACATGCCGCGCCAAGAGTGCCGCACGGAATATCAGCAAAGCTATAATAATGGCGATCATTCTATTGTAGGGGCAGTAATCGGTGGTCTTGCTGGTGGTTTACTTGGTAATACAGTCGGCCGTGGTAATGGCCGCGTAGCAGCTGCGGCTGTGGGTGCTGGTGTTGGGGCTATTGCGGGTGATCGACTCAGTAATAATCAATATCGCGGTTCGCGTCCAGTACAAAGTTGTTACCAAGTAGATAATTGGCAAACGGTGACTAATGGTTATTTAGTGACTTATGAATATAACGGTAGAACTTATTCAACGGTTACCAATGCTCAGCCAGGTAGATATATTGATGTCAATGTAGCGGTTGCGCCTGGTCGTTATGCTGTTCAGCAAAATAACTATATTCAGCCAATTGTGTATGACAATGGTGGCTGGGATGATGATCGCGGTGGACATGACCGTGGGAGACATCGTGGTTGGGATAACCATCGTGGTGAAGGTCGGGATGATTAATAGGCAAAACCTAATAATTCCAGTGAATTAGCTAGTGAGTTAGCTCACTTAGTACCATTGAAGCCCATTAACCCAAAAAGTTAATGGGCTCTTTTCATTGAATTAGGCTAGCAAAGATGTAAGTTTCTACCCGCATACAGCGGCTAACAAGTAAAATCTACTCAATGAGATTATTAAAGAATATTGCGTGAAACTGACCGTAGATTGTACGCTGACTGATGAATTAACTGGTTTGCAAAACGCAGAAGCATTGCAAGCGAGTAGCTTAGCATTTCTGCTAAGCAGAGCTAAGCTTACGCAAGTGGATCTGCCGCTAGAAGCACTAGTTTGCGAACAGCACGGTTTGCGTGCCACGCCAGATTATTCTATAGCCGCCATTGCTGCTTCAGCTGATGAACTTGATGATGCGCCTCAACTAAATGATGGCTATTGGTTACGTGCTGACCCTGTGCATTTAGTATTGCAGCGCGATTGTTTTAGTTTAGGTGAGCCGATTCCCCTAGCTGTAGATGCTGAACATGCTAAAGATTTAATTAAAAGCTTAAATCAACATTTTGCTCAAGATGGCTTGACTTTTCTAATTGGAAAGTCCGATTTAATTGGTAAATCGGGTGCTTGGTATTTGCATACCAATGATGAGGTTCATATTAAAACGACGTTGCCATTTTTAGCGGCAGGTAAAAATGTACATCAATTTATGCCGCAAGGGGAGCACGCGGCAAAGTGGCTAACAGTACTCAATGAAGCGCAGATGTTGTTACATGAACATCCTGCAAACGTTGCCAGAGAATCTAATCGAGAATTGGCTATCAATAGCATTTGGCTCTCTGGTGGTGGAAAAATGTCAGCATCGGCATTAGCTAAAAATGCCATTGTTAAGAATAGAGTGTCTGAAAACAGTATGGATTTAGTGATAGCGAGTAGCGTTTTTTATCAAGGTTTAGCTGCAGTTGTAAGTAGTGATTACTTAGTTCGTCCTATTCAGCCTGATGATATTTTGCAGCATGTTGAAGCACAGAATATCAAGCATGTGCGACTACAATTACCCCAACTTAATAATCTAGATCATCTTTGGTTTAAAGCGATATTAGCTGCGGTAAGGCATAAAAAAATTAAGCAGTTAACGCTAAATCTAGGTTTTTATGAAAAAACTCTGGTGGCTGAAATTGCATCTTTTGATCTTTACAAGTTTTGGCGGAAAACCAGACCTGTGGCGCACTATTTAAAATAATCAACTCAATTTAATATGATTAAACCCCTATGACCAAAGTCGTACAACGCATCGTTCCAGCTAAAGCTGAATTAGCTTTACAAACAGCTGGTGTATCGCCACTTATGTCGCGCTTATTGGCTGCACGCGGTATTGATGACGCTAAACAACTCAGTGCTCATTTAACGAATCTTATCCCGCCGCAAACGCTCACAAATAACTCTGCTATGGCCAAGTTTTTGGCGGATGCTATTGCTAACAATAAGAAAATATTAGTGATTGGTGATTATGACGCAGATGGCGCTACCGCGACTGCGGTGGCTGTAAAAGGCTTACGGGCGTTTGGTGCACAGGTGGATTTTTTAGTCCCCAATCGCTTTGAGTACGGCTATGGCCTTACGCCAGAAATTGTTGCCTTAGCAGCTATACAAAAGCCAGATGTGATTGTTACGGTAGATAATGGGATTGCCAGTGTTGATGGCGTTTTAGCTGCGAATGATTTAGGGTTACAAGTATTAATTACCGACCACCATTTACCCGGCCAAGTAACGCCTCAAGCCGCATGTATCATTAATCCAAATCAGCATGGCTGTAATTTTGCGAGCAAGAACCTGGCAGGCGTTGGTGTTATGTTTTACGGCTTACTTTGTTTGCGTGCAGAATTGCGCGAACGAGGCACTTACCTCAATAGTAAACCAGAACCAAACTTAACTGAGTTGCTTGATTTGGTGCCACTAGGCACGGTGGCTGACTTAGTGAAGCTTGATGATAATAACGGTATTTTAGTAGAGCAAGGCTTGCGTAGAATTCGAGCTGGCGCTTGTTCACAAGGAATTTTAGCCTTGTTACGTGTCAGTGGGCGTCAACATCAAACTGTAAACGCGCAAGATTTAGGTTTTTATGTTGGTCCGCGCTTGAATGCAGCGGGACGTTTAGACGATATGACGCTAGGCATACAGTGCTTACTGGCTGAATCAGAGCTAGAAGCGACACAAATAGCACAACAGCTTAATGATTTGAATGTGCAGCGCCGCAGTATAGAGGCGGAGATGCAGGAGGGGGCTAATGTTTCATTGGATGATATTGATGTAAGCAATCAGTTTTCTATCAGTATGTATCAGCCAGAATGGCATCAAGGCGTTATCGGTATTTTAGCATCACGTATCAAAGAGCGTTTTCATCGTCCCGTTATTGCATTCGCGGGTGCTAACGATGGGATGCTAAAAGGCTCTGGCCGCTCAATTGGTGGTTTGCATTTACGTGATGCCCTTGATTTGCTGAGTAAACAACAGCCAGATTTGATTATCAAGTTTGGTGGTCACGCAATGGCTGCTGGGCTTACGATCAAACAAGCAGACTTTGAGCGATTTAATGAAAGTTTTGAATCTGTAGTCCAAAGCTTGATTACTGAAGCAGATCTAGAGTCTGTACTTGAAGTAGATGGAGGCCTAGCTAGCCATGAAATGACCTATGATACTGCGCAAACTTTAGAGAAGTTAGTATGGGGGCAAGGCTTTGCACCGCCATTGTTTTATAACGAATTTGAAGTGTTAAATCAGCGTTTGGTTGGTGAAAAGCATTTGAAACTCAGCTTAAAAGTACTTGCAGATAAGCGTCAATCAAATGGAAATCTAGTTTCAAATGGACCTGTAGTCATAGAGGCTATCTACTTTAACCAAACAGATTTTTTAACTGATCACGTAAAAGCGGCATATCAATTGCAGACAAATAATTATAATGATGCGCAAAAAATACAACTTAATATACGTTATATCGACAATTAAACTTATTCAGAAAATATAAAATATAAGGCAATGTATTAACTAAAAAACTTAAAACTAATATAGTTTCTATCCCTAATTGACCATTACATTAAAATAGAGTTTAATTTTAATAACTTAATGCGTTTTTTAAGTTATTCATCAACATCATTCTTCCTAAAGATAACTTTCAATGAACATCGTTAATAAAAAAACTGAAACAGTGGCTGCAGTGGTGCTCACTTTTAACAGAGAAGAAATGCTTAAAAAAGTAATTTACAGCATGAAAAATCAGACTACCAAGGTTGATGAGATTATCGTTGTTTTTCAAGGTGGCGCTACGACTACTGTTGAATGGTTAAAACAGGAAGGTGGCTTATACATTCATCAGCAAGAAAATCAGGGTAGTGCCGGTGGTTTCACACGTGGTATTGAAATCGCAATTGAAAAAGGTTATGACTGGGTATGGATTACTGATGATGATGCGATTCCTGAGCTAGATGCACTCGAGCATTTAACTAATTGTAAGTACTTTGATTCGGAAACTACGGGGTTTCTATCATCGGTGGTTGTCAATGGGCAAGGGCAAACTTATATGTCACCTTCGCCAGATGATGCCAATAAGTGGTACAGAACTGTTTTAAAAGAAGGTTGCGTACCTGTTACATTATCTGCTTGGCCAGGGTGTTTGGTATCTGCAAAAGCAGTTATGGATTTTGGGTTGCCAATTGCGGAATACTTTTTTTACGATGAAGATTTTGAATTTACCTCAAGGTTGGCAAGGCAAAGAGCTAGTTATTGCGTTATAAATAGTGTGATTGTCCATTACCAAGAGCCTTCTGCGGACTTATGGTTATCACCAAGGCGGTATAAATATTTTGTCAGAAATAGGTTCGCGACGATTAGGTTTTCTGGCAGTAAGAAAATCAATAAGATTGCTAAAGTGTGGTTGTGGGTTTTCAAGATTTTAGGCGGCATTTTAATTGGGAAAATACCAGTTGGTGCAGTAGTTCCAATGTTCAGAGGCTTGTTATTCTTTCGGCCAAAAATCAAATATCCAGTGAGAGGTTAACTCAACCAAAAACTTAAATC
>JACMNP010000015.1 GCA_014378495.1 Methylotenera sp.
CCTAATTTATGCCATCACTTTAAAAGTTAACTTCAACTTTGAAGTTAACTTTTAAAACTGTAAAATACTTTTTTGTGTCCTTGTGGTGAAACGGATATCACCGGCCCCTCCTAAGGGTCAGTTTCAGGTTCGAGTCCTGACGGGGACACCATAACTATTGCTTTTAATAAAATAAAACAATAAGTTAGTGATTGTAAAAATATTTATTTGGTGCGTTAGATATTGTGCGTACCAATGACTTCAACACACCTTCATGCATTACCAAGAAACTAATTGAATATATCGCTTTCAGCATTCAATTCCATTGATGATTTACAACAACGATTAAAATAAACAAAAAATCCCTAAGTTTTGAAGCATCCAAAAACTCGCAAGTTGTGAAGCAAGCAAGATTATTATTGCTAATATGGATACAAATATTTAAATTTTCAAACTACTCTAACGGAGTTAGTTCTTAATAGAAGTAATAGATTTTTAATGAACTGCCTCACAACTGGCTCTAAATAACGCGCAATTATCCATGCAACAAAAATTAATCCTAAAATTGGTAATAAAGGGAGCAAAAACAGTGGTATCCAATCATACTGATTGTGCAATTGAACAATCATAGAAATCATTGCGTTCTCGTGTATTAAATATAAGGGGTAACTTATAAATCCTATGAGTCCTAAAAGTTTGTTTGAAAGTAATGCTTGCAACATTGGGTTAAATATTGAAACTGCAAAAATCAATACTAATGCAGTAGCAAATATCATTGATATTGATAAAAATCCATCAAGTGCTCTGGCTGAAAGTAGTGCAACTAGCAATCCCATTAAAAAACATGACACATTTTTCAATAAGTAATATCTGTAAAACAGTGCTCCTGCAGCAAACCATCCGTAATGTTGATAGTTAAGATAATGCAACACGGTGCCTAATTTCACTTCAATTTCACTTGGTAGATGAGATTGCATTAAACCAAAAAGAGTACTGGTTAAAAACATGATAATTAAAGCAACAATCATTTTTTTTTGACCGATAGTGAAATATAGTAGCGCAGCAACTATGTAAAACTTCACTTCTACAAACAATGTCCAAAAACAACCTTCAATCAATTTCTGATTGTTATTAAAAATTGTCCGAAATGCCTCAGGTTCAACGAAAGTTAAGCCTGGAATTAAATCTCTAACACTTGGTACGCCCATTGGTCGTGCTGTTAGTAATGGTGCCGTGATTAGTATAATGAATGAAACAATTAGCATCGCAGGAAACAATCTTAACCAACGGCGAAACATAAAATCACCAAAGCTATTACATTTTTCCAAAGACATTGAAATCACAAAACCAGAAATTAAGAAGAACAGCTGAACTCCATAATTACCATATTTAAAAATAAAAAAATCGTGATATTGATTATGATAGGGAAGAAATTCATTCCAAGTATCAGAGTAGGCATGAAATAAAATAACGAGCAGAATAGCGATACCTCTTAGGCCATCTAAAAAATGAAGCCTACTAGGATTATTTGTATTTAGCAGAGAAGCTGTCTTCATTTTGAAAAACTTCTAAATAAATTTACATGCCTAAAAATAAATCATTTTTAATGGCGTGTTTGTTCGCCAACACACATAACAATAAATAAATATGTCGCTAGTTAAAGTTTAAATTATTGGCTAAGTCAGTTTATATATCAAAAATACTTGTCAGAAATGGAAGTTAGCGATGAGATAACCTTGGGATTATTTAAATCATTGCAGACGCTACTGCACTCTACACAATCAAATTTCCGAAGAAATCAAAGACTTTTGCCTAAATACGCTTTACCTCAATTTACAATCTAATTTTAATAATGGCCATATATAAGTGCTACCATAAACTTAATCACTAGTTTGCACACCAAGTGTATATATAGATTAAAGGTGAATGGATGATGCTCAAGTTATTTTTTTATGTTGCCGTATTATTTTTAGCATTTTTTGGTTACCGTAGCTATGCGGCAACTTCGAGTTCGCTGCAAATTGGCGATGTTGCGCCGAGCTTCACATTGAATGATGCACAAGGGCAAACACATTATTTATCAGACTATGCTGGTAAATACTTAGTACTATATTTTTATCCCAAAGATGACACTCCAGGCTGTACTAAAGAAGCATGTCATTTTAGAGATGATATGACACAACTAGAAAAACTAGGTGCAAAAGTTGTCGGAATTAGTGTAGATAGCAGTAAATCGCATGAAGATTTTGCGAAAAAATATCATTTACCTTTTCCATTATTAGCCGATACCAATGGAAGCGTTGCAGAAAGTTATCACGCACTCACTAACTTTTATGTGATTAAAATCGCTAAACGCTATACGTTTTTAATCAACCCTACAGGCAAAATAGCTAAAATCTACACGAGTGTCGACACATCCAATCACTCCCAGCAAATTGTGGATGACTTAAAAGTGATTCAAACTGGCGTGAAGTAGCAAATTAACCTTATCAACGACTAAATTAGCGATGGAAGACTATTTAGCCCATATTCCAGAGATTGGATTTGTATTACTACTACTGATATTGTTAGTAGTGGTTGGCGCTATTTATGCTACTAAGCTTAAAGCAAGTGAGCAACTTTGGAAGTTTGCGCTTGAGGGCGCAGGTGATGGCGTATGGGATTGGGATATTAGCAACGACAGCACTCATCTGTCTAATCGCTATAAAGAGATGTTTGGATTTAGTGATATTGACATACACACGAGTACTGAAGACTGGAATAATCGCATTCACCCTGAAGATGCGGCCTCAATGAATGAAGCAGTGCATGATTATCTGACAGGTAAAACAACAAAATATATTCACGAACACAGAGTGATCTGTAAAGACAAAAGTATCAAGTGGGTACTATCACGAGGCATGATAGTTAAGCGAGATAACAACGGCGCACCGATAAGAATGGTAGGCACGCATGCAGATATTACTACGCGAAAAATGTTAGAAAGCAAACTGGAAAATTTAGCGCATTTTGACACACTCACTAATTTACCTAACCGCACATTGTTAAGTGACCGTCTAAAAATAGCATTAGCGTATGCTAAGCGTGAAAAAAAAATGCTCGCGGTGATGTTTGTTGATCTTGATCAATTCAAAGAAATTAATGACTTGTACGGCCATGAAGCTGGCGATAAAGTACTTAAACAAATCTCCCAACGTTTGGTCACATGTGTTCGTGAATCAGATACTGTCGCTAGAATGGGCGGTGACGAATACGTAGTTTTGCTGCCGATTATTGATAGTGCAAATGATGCATATTTAGTTGCGAGCAAGATTGTTGATGCGGTAATTAAGCCGATAGCCATCGGAAAAATAAGTGGTGAAACCTCAGTAATCGTAAACGTATCTGCGAGCATAGGCATTGCGATATACCCGCAACATGGTAAAGATGAAAAGTTATTGCTCATCAACGCAGATATCGCGATGTACCAAGCTAAAAGTAATGGTAAAAATCAGGCTAAAGTTTTTGATACTGCAATATTGAATTAAAACCTGAGCCTTAAAATTAGGCTACTTAAAACTAAAAGTATAAAGCGTATCTAGTGCGCTTTCTGAGCCTGCTTCAGCCTGAATTGACCAGCGAGGCGTGATACTAAAAGTGAGCCTAGCAACATCTAGCAGGCCACTGATACTTTTTTCATAACTTAAATAAAGCTGAGAAGTAAGCCGTTTACCAAAGGTGAGCGATGCTGTTTCTGCATCCGCGCCTGAGAAGCTAAACTCGTCTAGGCCCGCACTGCGTGCTAACTGCGTTTGTAAAGGTACAGACTGTCCCTGTGTTAGCAAGGCACCAGCCGCCAGCGATAATAGTGCAAAATCTTTTTTGCCAGTTTGGTCCAAACCATGTCCGAGCATAAGCCAAGAAAGCTTTTCACTCTCTGGGACATTGGGGTCCGAAACTAGTTTAACCACTGGGTCGATACCAGTACCAGTAATTTCAACGCCGGCATTTACTTGTTCAGAACTACTCACAGTACTAACATTGCTAGTGCTACTCCCATTAGCGTTGGTAGTGCTTGATGAGGTGTTGGTTTTAGTAATATCTGCCCCGTCGCTAGTAGAAGTAGCATTACGCATCGCACGAATATTCAGGCTTGGATTGTCAACCGGCCCATTAAAATTTAAAATACCGCGCTCAATATTAAGCACTTGCCCATAAGCCATGTACGTACCTTTTTTTACCTTGATATTGCCTGTGGTATGCGGAAGATATTGCGTTAAGCCCAATAAAGTAAGCCCACCAGATAATTGTGCATCCAAGCCTCGCCCATGCAAAGTAAAGTCATCACCTAAATCAATATGTAAGTTATTCAATAACACTTTTAAGCCTGGGTCAGGGACTGAGTCACTACGACCTAGCACGATCACATCATCACCTAAAGTTGGTGTATCTTCATCAGCAAGCACAACCAACCCTTTATCCACTTTAAAGTCCCCTGATATTGAAAGTAAATCTTGCGCTAAGCTCGTTTTACCCGTTCCAGTTAAAATGAGGAGGCGGTCAGTTTGGGATATCACAGTAAATTTTTCGGCAATCCAACTTAATTCAATTTTAGGTTGCTTGTTTTCCATCAATAGCACGCCACTCGTACGTAGGTGACCTTCTCCACCCTTAAAAGAAGCCTGTGTGATATGTAATTGATCACTCTCAAATATAGCTTCTAATAAACCGTCTGTGAGCGAAACACCTCTAGAAGGTAAGCTTAATTGCAAATGCTTGCCTATTACATTCCCGCGCAAGTTAGGTTTTATGACCGTGCCATTTGCTTGTACGGATAGTGTCAACTCACCATCCGAACTGACGTTTAGCGAAGCTGGCAATGGCAACCAAGCCAGTGTATTTAGTTGAGCATCCCCACTCAGCACCAATGGTGCGCTCGCCATCAGAGAAAAACCGGACTCAACTTTTGTAAGTGTGGTTGTGCCATGAAAATTCAAACTGCCTAATTGCTCACCGAGCAATTGCAACGTGAGTTCGGCATTGTTGTGGTTAAATAATAGTTCAGCCTTTACTTCTTTTAAGCCCAATGGTTTGGTTGTGCCGTTTAAATTAGCCAAAGCCAAATCACCCGACTCACGCCATATACTGATAATGCCATCCACGGTTTTATCCGCATTAATATCCCACTTTCCTGAGAAAATTGGATTACCTTTTAAGTTTGGTGGTAATTTAAGTAAGCTAGGCGGCAAGTCATCTAAGGCTAGTTGTTTTAATTGACCTTTGCTTGAAAAAGCGCCGTTTTCTCTACTCAGTGCATCGATGATTATGCGCCCTTTAGTTAATTGTAAAGTAGCATTTTCTAAGCGTAAGTCAGCAGCACTTAAACTTAACTTAGCAGGTGCTTCCAAGGTAATGGGTGTTTCACCTTGGTAAGCCAAACTTTGAATCACACCTTGCCAATGATCTGCGATTAAACCACCTTTTAGGGTCGCTTGAAATTGCAAAGCACTCTGTTCAATTAAACTGCTAGCTTTTAAACGACTCTCCCCTAAAATAATGCTTTCTAGGGTTTTTTCTTGGCTATTAAGCATCACTTTTAGCGTGTGCGCCGCGCGCGTGCCCTGTAAGCTAAGGTTACCATCTAATATAGGGTTTTCTGCAACTTGTAGCCCAGTAGCTAAGAACTCTGCATCAAATTTGCCTGAATCTCCAGCCATAAGTGTTACCTGGCCATCCAGCTTTTCTGCTTTAATAGCGCCTGGTAATGTTAATTTTTCTGCCAGTAGCTTGAAATGTAACGCTAAATCATCTAACGCACCATCAACAGTACCATTGGCATGTACTTGCCCTGAAAATTGCGTGCCTAATGCCGCTAAATTAAGAAGTTCTGCCCGCCACTGAAGCTGACTTTCTGGTAAACCAAGACTGCCATTGGCTTTGATAATATTACCTGCCATATCTGCCTGTAAGTCAATACCAGTAAGCTGTGAACCGTTAAGCATAACGCTACTTGTTAAGGCGATTAACTGGCTTTTTCCTGCAATCACTAAATGACTATCTCGCGCGTTTAGATGGAATTGAAGACCTTCTGGCGAACCTTGTTTCAAATCTGCTTTTAAAGCTTGTTGTGGGCTAAGCTTACCTTGCACGTGCATATCAAAATTAAGTTGCCCAACTGGGTAACTACCCAATCGCTCGGGGTGAAAGTCAGTGATATGCATGTCTATGGCTAGCGGGTAATCATTCTGTAGACCAACTTCACCTGTAGCCGTAAGCATGGCAGCAAAATTATTGGATTTACTATCGGGCTGAATAAGCGCAATTTTGTTATCTTGCAGCGCAAGCATGGCAGCAGCATCAAAATGCAAAGCTGTTAAATTACCAGACAAGTTAGTTTTAATATCGTAAGGGTTTGAGCCACTTTCTTGCTTGATGTTGACTGTGCCAGTTAACGGAAATGGGTTAGCAGTTCCAACATTCAATACTACTTCAGCTTTACCATATGGCGTGCCAGCACGTAACATATTAAGCCGTAAGGTCTTAGCGTCAGCTTCTAAATCAAACTGTACATTACTCAATGTATGGCGTTCAGTAGGTGTAATAATCACGATTTCAACCACTTCAGCCTGCTGGATTTTGATGGGAAACGGTAATTTGATCCGATCTGGTAATGCTGAATTTCCTGCTTTTTTTGAATCGCTACGCATCGTTATTAACAAACGTTTAGCACGTAGTCGTGCTACAAAAAGCTTGCCATCAGTAGGCGAAAGTTGCCAGTTTGACTCAAGGTTTTCTAGCTTGAGGTGAATACTATCTAGATCATAATCTAGCGTATCTAAGTTAGAGCTGCCACTAATCGTCATTTCACCCTGCGCTGGTGTAAACGCAATCATGGCAACAGTGAGAAGCAGGCCAACAATACTGCGGTGTAATGTCCACTGCTTAAACATTAAAATGCAACCCCTAGGTTGAAATGTAAGCGATATTCGCCTGTATCTTCTCCATAGGCAATATCTGCCCCCAATGGCCCTACTGGGCTCTTCCAACGGGCGCCTAGACCATAACCATAGACAGGTTTTAAATCTTGTATCTTATTGGTCGCATTACCAAAGTCGACAAACGCTGCAACGCCCCACTGATTTGTCAGCCATTGAATCATCTCTACACTACCAGTGACCATATACTGGCCACCCACAATTGCATCACCCTCTTTCACACCAAGACTTTGATAGGCATAACCTCGCACAGATTGGTCACCACCGGTACGAAACAGGAATGCAGCGGGCGCACTATTTTTACCGTTCACCATGCCAACTTCAGTACGTGCAATCAGTTGAGTTGTAGACGTGACAGGATAATATCCCTGTAATTTCACATAACTTTGTATAAATTGTCCTGTAGAAAGTATATTTAGTGGGGCTATTGCAAACTGTGTATTCAACAAATAACCAAGGGTTGGATTTCGTTCATTATCTATGCGTCTAAGTGTAATGCCATAAGAAAACGTAACGGCCTGCTTATCATCAGACGTTGCACCATCTAAATTTTGATGCTCAATAATGTAGTTCACGCCTACAGTTTGCTCCCGTTTTCGTGGTCCCCAACTACGATTAATACCAGTCTTACCTGCGGTAATCGTCTGCCCTTCAATAGAGGTACGATCAATACTTGCATTCAAACTATCACGATAGCCATCACTATCCGTAGGCAAGCGAATTAAGCCGCTGAATGACTGTGCTTTTTGCTCTACTTTGAGGCTACTAGTGAGCCTCCAGCCTAGATTAAACAAGTTAATATCGTCAAAGGTAAGTTGAGTACGGGCACCCGTATTGGTACTAAAACCTGCGCCTACTCCCACTTTAATCGATTGATTCTCAACGACCATTATTTTTAGATTGGCAATTTTCACTTGCGTTTCATCAGTAGCAGGCAACTTAGTATCTGCAATCACTTCGACCCCACGAAAATATCCACTTTCTTCTAGCCGCGATTGAAATGTCTGTAGTTTTCTTTGGTTATATGCCATACCAGGTTTAATTGGATTAAGGCTATTGATAATACTGGCGGGATAACGCTGCAAACCTTCAATAGTGAGGTTTCCAAACTTATAAGCCGCACCACTATCAACCTCAACGTTCAAAACAACTGAATTGGTTTTGGGGTCAACTTCAGCACGACTATCTTTAATAGTCGCGTTTGGATAACGGTCTATCAATAAGCTGATCAATAATTTTCTCTTAGCTTGGTTCCAATCTGCTTGGCGAAATTTTGTGCCTACAGGCAGCATCCACCCATCGCGAAGCGTAGTGATTTGAGGGGATTCATTCGCGGTCTGTTGCGTTATCACTCCACTAAACTTTAGATTCACCTTGCTGATTAGGGCTGCTGGTCCAGGGTCTACCATGAAACTAACGGTCGATACCCCTGCACTATTGATGATAGATTTTTTAATAATGCTAGAAAAATAGCCTTCCGTCGCTAGCAGATTCTGTATCGCTAAAGGCGCGTCATGATATAGCGTAAGCCACTCAGCAGAGGACATACGCGAACTGTCACGGGCCTTGATGATTTCTAAATGATTTTTAAGCAAAGCATCAAGCGGCGTTGGCGCGCTGATAGTCACTTCATACTTAGTTTCAATCACCTGTTGAGGTTGCTCAAAGCCAAGCTGTGCAATTGAAATGTCAGACAGCACTAGTAGGCCAACACACACACATAATCTAATTGATAATCTAGTCATTAATATATTAGAGATGTAGTGCTGAAGTGTATTTTTTCGCATGTAGGCTTATACCAGCGAATGAAATAATACGATAAAAATTAATCATGAACATCAGATATTAGACAGGCAAATCAATCAGGTCAAGTGAATAACAATCAATACAACAAAGACATTTTATGCAATTACTATCCGAAAAAACGCGCAATAAATATTAAGAAATCTTGTTAAAACTGTACGAGATAAAAAATTTTCATACGCTGTACATTTACATACTTTTACATCAATGTGGCTATGCTTTATAGAACTGTCAATACGCCATCCAGTCTTACTTGTAGCTAGTTTCATTGTAAAGAAGATAAATTATGAAAATCGTCAAATTATGTGCGCTTTTAACATTAACAACAGGTTTGCTTGCAAGTAGTTTAGCAATGGCGGACCGTGGCCATGGTGGCGGCGGCCACTGGCACGGCAATGTTGGGGTGTATATAGGCCCTGGATTTGGTCCTTATTACTCAAGGCCTTATTATCCCCGTTATTATGCAGACCCATTTTATTATGGTTATCCAGCGCCTTATTACAGCTATCCGCAGACAGTTATAGTTGCTCCGCCACAGCAACCACCGGTTTACATAGAACAAGGTCAGCAGCAGCCTCAGGCAATTGGACCACAAGTGCAAGCACCACAATCATATTCTGCACCTCAGCAAGATAATTTTTGGTATCACTGTGACAAACCAGAAGGCTACTACCCCTATATAAAAGATTGCCCTCAAGGCTGGCAAAAAGTCACCCCTGAACCACCAAGACCATAGGGAAATAATGTGATGAAAAAAATTATTTTTGCGTCTATGTGTATATTAACGATTACAGCTTGTACAACTATCCCTAACGGCCCCAGTGCAATGGCGCTTCCTGGCACGGGTAAAAGCTTTGAGCAGTTTCGTTATGATGATAACAACTGTCAACAATATAGCTTGCAGCGCAGTGGCGTTTCAGCAAGTGATGCTGGCAATGACAGCATGGCAAAAAGCGCTATAGTCGGTACTGTTATTGGTGCGGCGCTAGGTGCAGCTGTGGGTGGGAGTGGTGGCGCTGCAATAGGTGCAGGTACTGGCTTGTTTGTAGTTACGGCTGAAGGTTCAAATGCCGCTGCCGCTTCTTCATCTGTAGCGCAACAGCGCTACGACAATGCATACACCCAATGCATGTACGCAAAAGGGAATCGCGTACCTGTTTCTGGGAATTTTGCCAGAGAGTCGAGAGCAACCGTTGCTTCGCCTGTCAATTACCCGCCACCTACACAACGTTATTATTACCCCCCTCCTCCACCGCCTGGTTATGTAAGATAAAATCCGGTGATCTGGCCCATAATATTGAACACCAATATTATGGGTCTAGTAGATTAATAAGTGAGATTCAAGAGCCTACTGTATAGGACTACTCAAATATTACTTCAGCCAACCTACTGTTTTTTCGATTCCCAGCCGCCACCAAGTGCCTTGATCAGTAGTACGCTATTTAGCATTTGATTGCCTTGTAAGTTAATCAATATACGCTCATTATTCAGTGCAATATTATTGACATTAATCACATCTAAATAAGTGACAACGCCTGCTTTATATTGATTAGTCGTATATGTTTGCGATGCTCTTGCTGCCTCAAGTGCTTCAGATTGCAGTTTTTGTTCTTCTTGCAGAACACGAATAGCGACAAGACTATCCTCTACCTCTTTAAAACCTGTTAAAACAGTCTGGCGATAGGTCGCAACATTTTCATCATAAACAGCGATGGCTTGATCGCTCAAAGCACTTCGTTGACCACCATCGAACACAGACATCGCTAATGACGAACCCAAAGACCAAATGCGACTAGGCACTGAAAGTAAATCAGATAAATTATTACTTTGAAATCCAGCTAATGCAGATAAAGTCAAACTTGGGAAGAAAGCCGCTTTTGCTACTCCGATCTCGGCATTTGCAGAGGCAACACGTCGTTCTGCTGCAGCGATATCGGGGCGTCTTTCAAGCAATGTTGAAGGCACATTGACTGGAATATCGGGCATTACGATATTTAATGGTGAAAGTTTGATAGCTACATCAGAAGGCGCTTTGCCTATCAATAAAGCAATCGC
>JACMNP010000108.1 GCA_014378495.1 Methylotenera sp.
AAAAAGCACCCTTTAACACTCCACCTTCTACCCGCAAAGCTGCCCCGGTTGTAGCTGATGCCAGCGGACTTGCGATATAGGCCACTAAAGAGGCGACTTCTTCTGGGCTAGCAAACCGCTTGATTAATGATGTGGGCCTCACTTTTTCAAAGAACTCTTTCTCGAATTCCTCAAAGGTTTGGCCATCTTTTGATAACGCATCCACAAAATCCACCACTCCGCGAGTTTTAGTCGGTCCAGGCAAAATGCTATTAACCGTGATGCCAGTGCCTGCCACGGTTTCAGCTAAGCCCCGTGATACGGCAATCTGCGCAGTTTTGGTCATACCGTAATGCACCATCTCGGCGGGTATCTGAATCGCACTTTCACTTGAGATGAATATAATGCGGCCCCAGTCCGCCTGTTTCATAGAAGGCAAATACAAACGGGACAGTCTTATACCGCTTAGCACATTCACATCGAAGAACCGCATCCAGTCGGCATCGGGAATTTCCTCAAAATCCTTAGGCTCGAAAATGCCTAGGTTATTCACCAGTATTTCTACGTTGGGAAATTGTTTGAACAATGCCTCTGCAGCATCTGCAGTACTTAAGTCGCCTGCGAAACCTATGACTTCACCACTTGTAGAGGTCTTGATTTCAGAGACTACTTTGTCGACGCCTGACTGAGTCCTGCCATTTACGATGACTTTTGCACCTTCTCGCGCTAGTGTACTTGCAATAGCATGACCAATGCCAGCAGTACTACCGGTCACTAATGCTAATTTTCCATTTAATCTAAGATCCATGTTCGTGCTCCTTTAATAATATAAAAAAAGTTTATATTGAGTCGAAATCCAGGATTTACAGCTGGCTCATACCACCGTCTACAATCAACTCCGTACCTACAATAAATGCAGCGTCGCTTGAAGCAAGATAGGTTACTGCGCTCGCCACTTCTTCTGGTGTACCAAAACGTTTGAGTGGGACTTGTGCTTCTATGCTGGCAGCAACGGCATCTAATTGCTCAGCTGGAATACCTAATTTACCATATAGTGGCGTCACTACTGGTCCAGGGCTTACCACATTGACCCTAATGCCACGACCGATAAGTTCACCAGACAAAGTCTTAGCTAGGGAAATCAATGCGGCCTTACTTGCAGCATAGATACTGGAATTAGGCATGCCAATATGGGCATTGATTGAACCATTCAGAACGATGGAGGCACCTTTGTTCAAGTGAGGTAGTAGTGCCTGTATAGTGAAATATGCACCTTTGATATTAGTATTGAAAGTTAGGTCCCATAGCGCTTCATCAGCATCTTCAAGTGATGCAAATTTGGCCACGCCAGCATTGATAAAAATTGCATCTAGCTTGATATTCGCTTTGGCAATCACTTCTGCCAATGTCTTAGCTGCTGCGAGGTCACCAGCATCATTACGCAAAGCGATGGCAGATTCGCCCAGAGACTTCTTAGCTTCATCCAATGTTTTTTGGTCTCGACCAGTAATCACAACGCGCGCACCTTCTTTGGCGAAAGCCTGCGCTGTGGCCAGACCGATTCCGCTATTCCCACCTGTGACCAGTACTGCCTTATCTTCAAAACGTTTCATTATAAAACTCCCTTATTTGTGAATGACAACTGCAGTATAAGCGCGTTATTACATGCTTAATAGTCATGTATAAGTAGAATTACTTTATACCAAAGGTATAAAGTGCTTGTGGAAAATCTTAGCGCTATTTACTAATTGAAAAGTAGTACAGAGTTGGTTAGCTGTAGGAATTATGTCAGCTTTACTTAGTGTCGATGGTAAAAATTCGGCCCAAAGCTGACATTAGAAAATTGTTTACTGTAGAGTTTCAGTTTGATAGAGAAGTTTATCAAAATCTTCTGGTGAAACTGGTCTTAAAATCAGGTAACCTTGGCCATAGTCAAAGCCTGCTTTTACTAACAAATCTTTTTGTAACCCAGTTTCTATTCCTTCAGCAATTACTTTTATTCCTAACTTATGAGCCATGACAATCATTGTCAGTTATTGAGCTTAGTATTTTTAGTCTGTGGATCTGGTTTTATGTGGTTGAAATAAAATTCGATCAATTACCGAATGTGACAATCCAGCTTCTGTCATTAACTTCAAAGATGATCTAAGATTTTTTCTGGACATCACAACGCTATGTTTGACTAAATTAGAAGTAATTTTATTTTTACGATTACACATAACATTCCCTTAAAAGACACTTGTTGTAAATGACAAAATTATCCGAGATTTAACATATAACTTCAGTGCGGTAACGCACGGAAAACTAATCCCATATAGACCATCCTTAAATTATTGGAGATTAATGTGCTATTTAATACTGGAGTTTAGTCTTGAATAAAGGTCAAGTTAAAGGGTAGCCAAAGACCTTTCTGGGAAATTCCAAGAAAAGGCTGGGGAAATCGTTGTTAGTAAAGAGCAGCAGCTCAAATGATTAAGTAAGCTATCTGTTGGAAAGGCTGAGAGAATTTTGGAGATGCTAAAGAAGTTGTAAAGAATGTAAGTAAACACTCTTTAAACATTAGCCTAGGAAAATGGTCATGTGTAGTGACCATTTTTAATAAGTATTGATTTTTATGCTTAGGAGAATTTTATGATCAGTCAACTTCCCCATGATGCATCAGCGAATTTAACCCAGAATCAAATTGTAGCTGCAAATAAACGACTTAAAACTAACTTTAACGGCAATGCAGGCATAGATAAAATTTACAATGGCATTGCTTTGGTTAATTTAATTGCGCTTAACTATCAAACGATGCATTTAAATAAAAACGTTTTGATTATCGCGACACGCGCATTGGAGAACTGGAATCATTAATACTCCCAACTTTTCTGAAAGTAACAATCTAATCTTTATTAGTTTTAATATTTTTTTAGATATCAAAGATAGTTTAAAAAAAACCAATTCCAAACAAATAGATTTTAAAAGTTATATTAATGATTTGATTAATATTGCTCTTAAATACATTGATCAGAATGAACGCATTATTTTAAATAATAGTGATGGTGCTGTAATTGCTTACCTGGGCTCAACCCAGAACGCTATGTTTATTGAAAGTGATATGCGTGATGAAATCTTAAAAATAAATACAAACATCTCAACGAACTTGAATTTAGGTATAGGCATTCATTTAGACAATGTCAAAGCTGAAAAAAATATTGATGGTCAATCTAATATTATTTCAATTGGCATTAATGCAGCCAAGCGAATTATGAATTATGCGGAACCCAATGAAACTCTAGTTTCACGTTCATATTTTGAAAATGCACCAGAATCAACGCAAAGAATCGTAAAAATGTACGATGACTCCATTGATAAAAGTGTCGATTACGAACTTAATCGTCAAGCTTCGTTAGTAAATCCAAGCAAAAATAATACTATTACTGATCCCCAGACATCAATATTGGCCGGTAACCTGTCATCATTAAATGACTCAGCTTTTTTAAATAGCATAAATTTGAAATATGCACTTACAACTTTACTCATTTTCATTATGGTATTTTTGTTAATTAGATTGACTACTTTGCCTAATCAATCCACCATTCCCATACAAAAAGTATTAAAAGTTGATCCAGAAAAAGTGGCAATAAATTTACCTATAGAGCTTAAGCAAACCAAATACGATGAAAAAACTCAAGAAAATTTGAAGCAAAAAGAATTAGTAATAACAGAGCAGTTAAAAAATAAAACCAAGAGTAAAAAATACAAATCTAGAGATTCAAATCTAAAAATAAATAAGGCCAAAGAAAAGTCACTTTGGAAGTTATTGATAGCTAATATAAAGCAAGGTCAAAAAAACAAGTGTACTCAATCAGAAATTGCAATGAGGCAATGTAATTAGATAACGCTTATTGGTATAAATAAATCCGAAAATCTGGATATGGCGCAAAAAGGTTTAAAAGCTATCTTAATATTGTGTGTTAGCTGCTACATTTATAATTGGAAATTTCAATGTCCGCTTTGGGCTGTACTCGGACATATACATTTTGAAAACAATTAAAAAAGCCCTTTCGGGCTTTTTTATTAATTCTTTAAAAATCTGATATTTTGGGAATTATTCAGACTTTTAAGAGAACCTACAACGTTAAATATCCAAGTTGTTCGCACCTAGCGCATTACTTTCAATAAATGCACGCCTTGGCTCCACGTTATCGCCCATTAGTGTAGTAAAGATTTCATCTGCAGCAATCGCGTCATCAATCTGTACTTTTAGTAGTCGGCGCACCGTTGGATCCATGGTGGTTTCCCATAATTGAGATGGATTCATTTCACCCAGACCTTTATAGCGCTGGATGTTGAGGTTGTGTTTCGCTTCTTCTAACAGCCAATCTAATGCTTGTTTGAAAGTGGTGACTGAATTTTCTTTTTCACCGCGTTTAATTACTGCGCCCTCGCCTAGCAAGCCTTGTAGCATCACAGACATTTTACTGATTTGTCGGTAATCACCTGAGCCTAAAAATTCTGCATTAATCACGCAACACTGTAAGTTACCATGCACGAATTTATTGATTTCGAGGCGATATTCGCTGGTTTCTTGATCAAACCCTACAATGACTTCTGAGCCGATTGCGCCTAATATTGGTCGTAATTTTTCAGCGGCGGCTTCAGTAGTTTCTTTGGTACCTAAACTTAACTCGCCTAGGTCTTGCATAGCGCGTAGTACGCTTTCATCATAATGTGAAGCAATGCGGCGTATAACAGCTTCTGTAAGCACCATTTGTTTAGCGATTTCTGTTAATGGTGCACCAGTAATCATTTCACCATTTGTTTTAGTGGTTAACTCTGCGCCCTTAAGGGCTGATTGCAATAGGTATTGGTCTAGCTCTTGTTGATCTTTTAAATAGCGCTCATCTTTACCTTGTTTGACTTTATAAAGCGGTGGTTGTGCAATGTAAATGTGACCACGCTCAACTAACTCTGTCATTTGACGATAGAAGAACGTGAGCAGCAAAGTACGAATGTGTGCACCATCGACGTCAGCATCGGTCATGATGATAATGCGGTGGTAGCGTAATTTTTCTGCATTAAAATCTGCTTTACCTATGCTGGTACCTAACGCGGTGATCAGTGTGGCAATCTCTTGCGAGCCGATTAATTTATCAAAGCGTGCTTTTTCTACGTTTAAAATCTTACCTTTTAATGGCAAAATTGCTTGGAATTTACGATCTCGGCCTTGTTTAGCTGAACCGCCAGCTGAGTCACCTTCGACTAAGTAAATTTCACATTTTGCAGGGTCACGTTCTTGGCAATCAGCCAATTTTCCTGGCAAGCCCATGGTGTCCATTACGCCTTTACGGCGTGTAATTTCACGCGCTTTACGGGCTGCTTCTCGCGCACGAGCGGCATCTACAATTTTACCAACGATGATTTTGGCATCGACTGGGTTTTCTTGTAAGAACTCGGCTAATTTAGCTGAAACCACTTCAGAGACCACTGGCTGCACTTCACTTGATACCAATTTATCTTTAGTTTGTGATGAGAATTTAGGATCTGGTACTTTCACTGATAATACGCAGCAAATACCTTCGCGCATATCATCACCCATCGTTTCTACTTTGGCTTTTTTAGCCATTTCTGTTTGTTCGATGTATTGATTTAAGGTACGCGTCATCGCTGTGCGTAAACCGGTTAAATGCGTACCACCATCGCGTTGTGGAATATTATTGGTAAAACATTGTACGGTTTCTGAGTAAGAGTCGTTCCATTGCATGGCGACTTCTATGGTCATGCCATCTTTTTCACCCATTGCGTAAAAAGTTTTTGGATGTAGTACCGTTTTTGTACGGTTCATGTATTCCACAAAGCCTTTAATACCGCCAGAGTAAGCAAAGTTTTCACTTCTATCATTGCGTTGATCGACTAACTCAATTTTAACGCCATTATTCAAAAACGATAACTCACGAATTCGTTTCGCTAAAATCTCAAAGTGATACTCAACTAAAACAAAGGTTTCTACTGAAGCTAAAAAGTGTACTTCTGTACCGCGTTTTTCTGTTTTGCCTGTTAACGCAAGTGGCGCCATTGCAACCCCGCGTTGAAACTCCATTTGATGCACTTCGCCATTGCGATAGATTTTCAATCTTAACCAATCAGATAATGCATTAACTACAGAAACACCCACACCATGCAAACCACCAGAAACCTTATATGAGTTTTGATCAAACTTACCGCCTGCATGTAATTCGGTCATTACAATTTCTGCGGCTGAGCGTTTTACTGCTTTAATGTCATCATATTTAATATCCGTAGGAATGCCACGGCCATTATCAGTCACGCTGATTGAGTTATCTAAGTGAATAGTCACTTTAATATCATTACAATGTCCTGCTAGCGCTTCATCAATTGCGTTATCTAACACTTCAAATACCATATGGTGCAAACCAGAACCATCGGACGTATCACCAATGTACATACCTGGACGCTTACGTACTGCATCTAAGCCTTCAAGAATTTTAATACTAGATGAATCGTATTCAGGTATTACTGGTTTATTTTCAGCCATGCTTATTGTCTTTATGTAATTGATACTTAATGCTTATTTAATAATAGTTTCACGTGAAACATTGTAGTTAATTTAGATATTCTATTTATATGCGCATTGGCATTACAACATATTTGTAATCCACATTATTAGGCACGGTAATCAGGCAACTGCTATTTGCATCTGCAAATGAAAATGTTGCTTGTTCGCTATTGGTATTATTTAACACATCAATTAAATAGGTAACGTTAAAGCCAATATCCAGTGTATCGCCGCTGTAACTTACTTCTAATTCTTCTTCAGCTTCTTCTTGATCGCTATTTGTGCTAATTAACTTAAGATTATTATTGCTAAGCACCATACGTATACCACGGTATTTTTCGTTTGATAAAATTGAGGCACGTTGCATTGCTAATAAAATACCTACCCTATCTGTAGTAAATGCGTTTTGATGACCTGCTGGAATCACGCGGTTATAATCTGGAAATTTACCATCAATTACTTTTGAAATTAATTTAAAACTACCAAAACTAAAATTAACTTGATTACTAGATATCTCTACTTGTACATCCTCTTCACTATCATCTAACAACTTAATTAATTCAATAACAGTTTTACGAGGCAAGATAATATCTTGTTTATCATAACTTTCTTTTAATTCGGTTGAAGTAAAACTTAATCTATGGCCATCTGTACCGACAATATTTAAACGGTTTCCAGATACTTCAAACAATAAACCATTTAAATAATAACGAATATCTTGTTGAGCCATTGCAAACTCAACTTGTTTGAACAATGCTTTAAGTTGTTGCTGCCCTATAGTGACTAAAGTACTTTCACCCTGAGTTTTAGACATCACAGGATAATCAGCGGCTGGTAGGGTTTGTAAATTAAAACGGCTTTTTCCAGCTTTTAATATCACTCGGCTATCATTTGTCGCCATATTGATTTCTGAGCTATCTGGTAAGGATCTGCAAATATCAAGTAATTTTTTAGCCGAGATTGTGGTTGAAAAATCGCCACCTGAAGCACTATCTACAGACAATGAAATTTGCATTTCTAAATCTGTCGCGGTTAGATGAATTTTGTTTTGCTTTACCTCTAACAACAAATTGGAAAGTATTGGTAATGTATGTCTTTTTTCAACAATACTAGTTACTGCAGTTAATGGTTTTAATAACGTTTCACGGTTAATTTGTATATTCATCTTTATAACCCAAATAATATATATATATAAATAATAACAATAATAATGTTGCTTTTTTTTGTGGATAACTCACTATTTTACTTATAAATCAAAATCTTAAAGCTAATAATTCAATCTTGGCAATGCAATATTCTACTGTGGGTTAATTGTTGAGAAAAATGTTAATTTTTCAAATACACAACCTTATGCTAATTTTATCCACAATTAATCCATAGGATTTGAGCAGTTAATAGCTAGTATTGTGACTACATTAACTAATCTTTTTTACACTTTAAACAACCAACAATAAATACTTTTATTAATTAAGTATCAAACTTAATCTCTAATGACTTGTATTAAAAACCCAATATCTCTGGTGTAAGTGGCGTCGTTCTGTCTTAATAAATCTACCTCGTCACACGCATGCATTACCGTTGTGTGATGTCTGCCACCAAAAGCCTCCCCTATCTCAGGAAAGCTATGATTGGTAAGCTCGCGCGATAACGCCATGGCAATTTGGCGCGGCCTAGCAAAATTACGTGTACGCTTTTTGCTATACATTTCTGCTACTTTAATTTTGTAATAATCAGCCACAGTTTTTTGAATATTTTCCATGGTGATTTGTCTACCGCGTACTGCAATTAAATCACGTAAGGCATCTTTAGCTAAATGCACATCAATCGCATGGCCAGTAAACTTAGCCATCGCAATAATACGATTCAGTGCACCTTCAAGTTCACGCACACTGGACCGAATTTGTTTAGCAATAAAAAACGCAACATCTTCCGGCAAGGTTAAATTTACTGCTTCTGCTTTCTTGAGTAAGATTGCTACACGCATTTCTAATTCTGGTGGCTCTACCGCAACCGTTAAACCCCAGCTAAAGCGTGTTCTAAGGCGCTCATCTACATCAATAATTTCTTTTGGATAGGTGTCACAAGTAATAACAATTTGTTTTTTTGCTTCAATTAGGGCATTAAACGCATAAAAGAACTCTTCTTGCGTACGATTCTTCTTAGCGAAAAACTGAATATCATCAATCAACAATAAATCTAATGAATGATATTGGCGTTTAAATTCATCAAATGCTTTATGTTCATAAGCTTTTACTACATCAGTTACATAACGTTCAGCATGCAGATAGCGAATTTTTGCATCTGGATTATGTAACTTTAATTCATTACCAATCGCCTGTAATAAATGTGTTTTACCTAAGCCTACGCCACCATAAATAAACAAAGGGTTATAGGCAGTTCCTGGATTTTCAGCGACTTGTATGGCGGCAGCACGGGCTAATTGGTTAGCGCGACCAGTGACATAATTATTAAAATTAAATGAGCTATTTAATCCAGAAGCTACGCCACCAGCGGTAGTAATTTTATTGTTGGCAGATTTTAGTTGTGAAACGGTTTGTTGCAGGCTTTTTTTATGTTTGATTTGTACATCTGACAAGGCGTCCAAGTGATTAGAGTTAATGTCTTTACTGCCGTTAATCCCATTTGATTTTTCAACGGTAGACAGTATTTGTATTTTCTCAGAAGTTGTTTTTGATGCTACATCTGACAAAACCAAATCAATTTGAATATTGACTAAATTTAACTCATGCGCGAGTTGCTCGATTTTTTTTAGAAAACGATCTTTTACCCACTGCATGACAAAACGATTAGGCGCAAGTAAGCGTATGGCATTACCCTCTATTTCTGAACGTAGAGGTTTAATCCATGTATTAAATTGTTGTGTTGAGAGCTCTTGTTCAAAACGACTGAGACAAGTAGGCCAAAAATTTTCCATGCGCGGTAGTTTACCTTGTGCAATAGCATGATGCGTTGAGCGCAATCACTATTTTTATTTTAAGTAATTGTATTTACGTGATTTATTATAATTTTTCTACGTATTTTCTTCAAATAATCCGCTTTTAAAATTGCAGTTATTCGATATAATTATCATTACATTCTAGCTGTTTTAATTCAACTTATCCACAGGCAATTGTTAAGTTTATTAAACTAAATAAACATTGACAAAATAGAGGGTTATCGTGTCTAATAACGGCCTTTATAGCATTATGCTTGCTGGAGAATTACATGAAACGTACTTACCAACCATCTAAAACACGTCGCGCCCGTACTCATGGCTTTTTAGTCCGTATGGCAACTAAAGGTGGCCGTGCTGTTATTGCAGCTCGCCGCGCTAAAGGTCGTAAACGCTTAGGTCTATAATTAAAAACTTTAAAGTCCATTTGGGCTTTATTAGTTAATTAAATCAATACCTAGTTTTAGGACTAAAAGTAAAGCAGTGGCATTGTTTAGATTTACTAAACCAGCCAAGCTAATTAAAACGGATGAATTTTCATCCGTTTTTAATTTCCGCAAACGTATTTCTGCACAACATTTAGCGATACACTATCAACCAAATACTAAGCAGCATGCACGTTTGGGTTTGGTGGTGGGTAAAAAAACAGCTAAATCATCAGTCAGTAGGAATTATATGCGTCGTGTTTTGCGTGAGTTTTTTAGACTAAACCAACAAGAAATTTGCCATGTAGATTTGGTGATAAGAGTGCAAAAAAAGTTTGAAAAGAAGGCGTTTGGTCAAATAAAGCTAGAGTTTGATAGCTTAATAGCTAAAATCAATCAGCGTATGAAGTTAGTGCAGAAAGTTGATTCAGACATTGTTATACCTTCTTAACGTGTTGCCTAACGAATGATTATTGATACTAAAAACCAGTAATGAATATAATGTCGCACATATTGATTTGGATGATTAAAGCTTACCAAGTAATGCTGAGTCCTTACTTTGGGCAACAGTGCCGTTTTTACCCCACATGTTCACATTACGCGATTGAAACTATCAATAAACATGGCGCTATGTTTGGAACTTACTATAGTGTTCGCCGTTTACTGCGCTGTCATCCTTGGCATGCAGGCGGACATGATCCTATACCTTAGTATTTAAATTTGATTGTAAATACTTCAAAAACCTTACTTCTCAATACCTTATATTTTTTAAAGACAGCCAAATAAATCATGGATACAAGACGTTTAATACTGTTTGTTATTTTTTCAATGTCTATTTTGATGTTGTGGGATGCTTGGCAACGTCAACATGCGCCAGCAGAGGTTGTTCCACAAGTTAGTAGCAACATTGATAATAGCGTGCCTGGCCAGACTGTTAGCGCAACAACTGCTAATAATGCAGTATTACCATCAGAAGGTGATTATAAGCTGCTAACAGGCCAGCGCATTAGTGTGACGACAGATTTATATAATGCGGTGATCGAAACAACCGGTGGTGATTTACGCAGGCTTGAGTTGCTTAAACATCGTGCAGCAGAAAATGATAAATCTAACTTTATTTTATTAGATGATGCTGCAAAACCAATGACTTACGTCGCGCAAACAGGTTTGATTGGTACAGATTTACCTTCTCACAAAGCGGTGTTTACTAGCGCTGCGCCAAGTTATCAGCTACAAGATGGTAAAGACTCATTAGAGGTCCGTTTAAGCTGGGCTGGTAATGGTATTACGGTAGATAAAATTTACACATTCCATCGTAATAAATACGCGATTGATGTAAATTATGAAATCAAAAATGATACTGCAAGTGCTATAACGCCTGCAGTTTATTATCAAATTGTGCATGATAATGAATCAAATCAAGGCTCTAAGTTGATGCCAACTTTCACTGGCGGCTCTTACTATACTGAAGCGACTAAATTCAAGAAACTCAAATTCGCTAATATGGAAAAAGAGCCACTCAAGCTTGATACTAATGATGGTTGGGTTGGGTTACTACAACATTATTTCGTTGGCGCTTGGATTCCTAAAGATGGTTTAGCACGTGAGTTTTATACTAAAAAACTAAATGAGCATATGTTCATTATTGGTACAAAAAGTACCTTGGGTAGCATTGCCCCAGGTGCGAGTTTAAATGTACCTGCACGGTTGTTTGCTGGTCCACAAATTCAGAAAGATTTGAAAGAAACTGCACCAGGTTTAGAGTACACAGTAGATTATGGCTGGTTAACAGTAGTGGCTTCACCATTATTTTGGTTATTATCAAAAATTCATGGTGTGGTTGGTAACTGGGGTGTGGCGATTATATTGCTTACAGTGCTGATTAAAGCGGCTTTCTTTAAACTGTCTGCAACAAGTTATCGTAGTATGGCAAAAATGCGCGAATTGGCGCCACGTTTACAAGCCATGAAAGAAAAATTTGGCGATGATAAGCAAAAAATGCAGCAAGCCATGATGGAGATGTACAAAAAAGAGAAAATCAATCCAATGGGTGGCTGCTTACCTATCGTGGTGCAAATTCCAGTATTTATTTCACTATATTGGATGTTGTTAGGCACGATTGAGCTACGCCATGCACCATTCTTTGGCTGGATTCATGATCTTTCAGCAATAGACCCATATTATATTTTGCCGATACTTATGGGTGCAACCATGATTATTCAAACTTACTTGAATCCTCCACCTACCGATCCGATTCAAGCTAAAGTGATGAAAGTCATGCCTGTTGTATTTAGTGTATTCTTCTTCTTTTTCCCGGCTGGTTTAGTACTTTATTGGTTAGTAAACAACGTGTTATCAATTACTCAACAATGGTATATCAACAAAACCATACATGCTGAAACCTTGCTGCAAAAGTCAGGTGGCAAACGCTAATCCATTAGATACCATTGCTGCTATTGCCACTGCATCAGGCGCTGGCGGCATTGGTATTGTTCGAGTTTCAGGCGCTGCAGCTTATTCTGTAGCGACAGCTATATTAGGTGCCTGCCCCGCTCCGCGCCATGCGGCATATCTAGATTTTAAACAAGCTGACGACGAGCTTATCGATCGCGGTATCGCGATTTATTACCCCAGTCCACATTCTTACACTGGTGAAGATGTATTAGAGTTACAAGCACATGGGGGTACTGCGCTCATGCAGATTTTATTGGCGCGTTGCATCTCGCTTGGCGCACGTCAGGCAGAGCCAGGTGAGTTTACTCGCCGTGCTTACTTAAATGATAAAATTGATTTAGCGCAAGCTGAAGCAGTGGCTGATGTAATTAATGCAGCCACCACTGAAGCGGCTAAAAGTGCAGTACGCTCATTATCTGGTGAATTTTCAAAACGTATTAATAGTCTACTTTCAAAGCTGATTGACTTACGCATGTTTGTAGAAGCCTGTTTAGATTTTCCAGAAGAAGAAATTGACTTCATCACGCAAGGTAGAGTAGCTGAAAAATTAGCGGCGATTATAGTTGAATTAAACTTAGTATTTGCAAAAGCTAAACAAGGTAGTTTACTGCGCGAAGGTATCAATGTCGTTTTAGTGGGTCAACCCAATGTTGGGAAATCAAGTTTAATGAATCAATTGGCGGGTGAAGAAGTTGCCATCGTCACCCCAATTGCGGGAACAACACGCGATACTATTAAAAATGCCATACAAATAAATGGCGTACCCTTACATGTGATTGACACAGCGGGTTTGCGAGAAACCGATGATGAGGTAGAAAAATTCGGCATTGCTCGAACATGGCGAGCCGCAGAAACGGCCAATATCGCATTATTATTGGTAGATGCAGCTCATGGTATTACTGATGCTGAAAAATCGATTCTGGCCCGCTTACCGCAAGAAATACCTAAAATTTGGGTACATAATAAAATAGATGTCGCTAACGAACCCGCTATTACGCAAGAAATTGAGCAAGTGACGCACATTCATCTTTCAGCTAAAACTGGTGTAGGTATCGATTTATTAAAAAATCATTTACTGAAATTGGCAGGTTATCAAAATAACTCGGAAGGTGTTTTTATGGCACGCACGAGACATTTAGAAGCCTTAGCAAAAGTGGATGTACATTTAACTAGTGCAACTACACAAATAAACTCTGCTGAACTAGTTGCGGAAGAGCTGCGACTGGCTCAAGAATCTTTAAGTGGTATCACCGGTGAATTCACGCCAGATGATCTGCTTGGTGAAATATTCTCAAAATTTTGTATTGGTAAATAAACTTTACCCTTAATCTAATATGTAAAAAAGGCGCCTAATAGCGCCTTTTTAGTTAACACTATTTTTTAGCTAATTTATTTAATTAGCTGAATTTAAGCAGTTAAATCAACAATTTCACCTTCAGGTGCATTTTTTTTCACAGACTCAATACCATTATCGCGCCCAGCATCGCTCTCATACATTTGGCTTTGACCGATGACTTGGTGGTTACCTGCTTTAAGTACAAAGTAAGGTTTGCTTGATTTTGAAACTAAACGATCATACTTTGCATCATCAGCTGCATTTTTTTGAATAGATGCAATCCCATTTAGGGCGCTGGCTTTACTTTCATACATTTCACTTTGCATGATAATTTGACCATTACCCGCTAATAAATTGAAATGAAATTGTCCGCTTTTAGCTGTTTTTAACTCAAATTTCCCTGCCATACAGTTCTCCTCAATTTTAGTGAAAGCGCCGTTATTGTGTACTCATCGCTATACATACTATAGGCGCGCAATTACACACTCGTCAATAGTCAAAAGCTGTAATTATGAAGGGGACTGTAAAATATTGTGTTTTTACATCAACATTTTCAGCCTAATAGCTTTTAACACAATCTTATCCAATATAACTATTAACAGTTGTTTCACGTGAAACACCTTTAATGGCGACAGTATATATTTTTTGTTAATAATTAAATCGTAAAACCCTAGCAACATTGAAACTGCGAGGTATGTGCACAGGTTGCGCGATACACCTGAGACAGTTAGGTGTTGATACGATCGAAATTAAAAATTTCAGAAGGTATGCAGACTATAAATCTGTGGATGATTTATAAGCCATTAAGACGGTTGCAGCATATGATTAATGATCTATCTCGCTTTTGTAAAATTATCTAGCCATTGATATGGCACACTAATGCTCGTCATGGCAGTCAATCTATTAAAAGAGCGTCAAGTATTAGATAAATAAAGCAGTACAAAAAAATAGCAGTGTTTCACGTGAAACACTGCTATTTAATTAACATTAAGCCTTAAATATTAATTCAAGTGCTGTTTTTGCTTAGATTGTCTTTCGTCAATTTTACACACTCGTTTACAACCTGTAATCATGGCCAAAATCAAGTTGTCTCTGTGCAAAATACTTTCTACCAGCACGCCTGAAACGTGCGTGCCAACCAATATTAACCAGCCCCAGGTTGAGTAATGGTGTATGGCTTGAAGCAGCTCAGGTTGATCAATTAGCCAGCCTTCGTTATAAACAAGCCAACCAGAACCCACTGCAGTTAGCCCAGTTGCGAGCATCGCGTAAATTACCAAGCCGCCTGTTGGGTTATGCCCAATGTAGTGTCTGGCATTGCCTTTCATTACGCGGTAAAGGTGTTTAATAGCATGCATTGGGTTGAGTGGAAAGCTATCAAAATTAGCATAACCTGTTGCCAATAGCCCCCACACTATGCGCGAGACCATTAATGTACCTGCCACGTAACCCGCCCGCACATGAATCAATCGGTGCCACTCTGAAGCATGCGTGTAAAACGCCACACAAAAGGCTACTACCAGCGACCAGTGAAAAATTCTTACAAATGGGTCCCAAACATATTTTAATATCAATTTACTTCACTATTTTTTAACTGATGGTGTTTTTTCTGTTAACAGATAGGCAATATAGTTAGCTTTTTCTGCTGCAGTACAATCGCTACCAATTATATCGTTGCAATGTAACGTAAATTGCTCTTCTACTTTATCCACATCGCTAAAGCGTTTGTAATTTACCATTGGTGATAATGGTTTAATTGGTTTATTTGTGACAATGTGTTTACCTTCATCTGCTGGGTTTTGTGTATGACATGATGCACAAGCAGCTTCTTTACCATTCGCTAATTTAATTTTACGGTTAAAGAAAAATTTACCGTCAACTGCTGAAGGACCTGAATATTCAGGATTAGCTTCTTTAGCGAATAATGCATATTTTTTTTCTAATTTAACTGCATTAGCGACATCTGCGTGAGCAACAAAAGCCGCGAAGCCTAATGATGCTGCCAACAAGATATTTAATTTTTTCATTTAGTACTCCATCTTTAAGAATAAAAGGGTTGTTTTAATTAATGTTTTGCCTAGTATTACCTTACCTATCGTTTTATGTTTAGCCCTAACGTGGTGCATAAATACATAAGTGTCGTAAAAGTACAGCAAACCGCTCAATTTGAAAAGCTTTTAACGCTATTTAACTTGTTTAATAAGCTAATTAAAGCGAATTTTATGCCAACTTTGTTAAGCAATTATGTCCAGAGTGTAATTGCTAATAGGTTTCACGTGAAACAACTCATTAACATGCAGATTAAATCGGACACAAAAGCATGCTTTTACATGACTAAACACATGCTTTGCAGTAAAATCTAATTCTTTGAAATGTAAGCATTAAATGATGCAAAAAACTGAATTAAAATAAAATGAAACTAGAGTATCCAGATATTTTTGATGTAATCGTTGTTGGTGGTGGCCATGCAGGTACCGAAGCCGCGCTTGCCGCCGCACGCATGGGGCAAAAAACCTTATTGCTCACGCACAATATTGAAACGCTAGGTCAAATGTCTTGCAATCCTAGCATCGGCGGTATTGGTAAGGGTCATCTCGTAAAAGAAATTGATGCGCTTGGCGGAGCAATGGCCTCTGCGACAGATGAAGGCGGTATTCAGTTTCGCATTTTAAACTCTAGCAAAGGCCCTGCGGTACGTGCAACTCGTGCACAAGCAGACCGTGTATTGTACAAAGCTGCGATTCGCCATAGGTTAGAAAATCAA
>JACMNP010000109.1 GCA_014378495.1 Methylotenera sp.
GCTGCAATGACTATATTGTTTGGCTTATTGCTATTTTTTATTCTAGAAAAACTAGTACTTTGGCGGCATTGCCACGGTGACCATTGCGAAGCACATGCACTGCATACAGCGCAAGAGTGCCCTGAAAATTTAATCACGCATGCAACAGAATCTGATACAAAATTTAAACTGATTTTAAATAAAGCATCTGTTAATAAAATCCCTTCAATATCTGCCAAAATAAAACCATCACATAGTCATCATGACCATAGTCACGATGGTGGACGCAGTGGCCGTCATCATGACCATAGTCACGATGGTGGACGCAGTGGCATGATGATTATGATTGGTGATACTTTTCATAACTTTGTAGATGGTATTTTAATTGCCGCCGCTTTTATGGTGGATATTCATGTGGGACTAGTCACCGCGATGGCGATTATCGCGCATGAAATTCCACAAGAAGTGGGTGATTTTTTGATTTTATTACATTCTGGCTATACGAAAAAACAAGCACTATTGTTTAATTTAGGTTCAAGTTTCGCTACTGTTGTAGGTGGTGTGTTGGCTTACTATGCGCTGCAAACATTACAAAGTTGGATACCTTTTATTCTAGGCATTGCCGCATCCAGTATGCTATACGTTGCAGTGGCAGATTTAATTCCAGGTTTACATAAACGTACAGAATTGAGTGCAACTATCAGCCAAATACTATTGATTGGCCTTGGTATCAGTAGTATTTGGTTGACTAAGTTCATCCTTGGATAAGCCTTGGGTTAAATCTTGCGTTAAATCCAATTCAATTGAATCTGCTTGATTTTGTGCTTGTATTTTTTTGAATTTACGGTGGTTCACACCTAATATCCATAATAATATGGCACAGGGAATTAGACCGTAGAATAAGAAGGTCAGAATGCCAGAAACCACATTTTTTTCTGTAGCTGCCATTAGCACCACTACGTAAAGCCAAGCAATAACAATGATATACATATAATTAAAGAGTACTTTATGAACAAAACAGTTTCAATATCACCATCAAAAAATCCACCTAAGGTTGGCTTTGTTTCTCTCGGCTGCCCAAAAGCAGGCTCAGACGCAGAGCGTATTCTCACCCAATTACGGGCAGAAGGCTATGAGATTTCAGCCAGTTATGAAGATTCTGATTTGGTGGTGGTGAACACCTGCGGCTTCATCGATTCTGCGGTACAGGAATCGTTAGATGCGATTGGCGAAGCGCTCAACAAAAATGGCAAAGTGATTGTGACTGGCTGTCTAGGTGCTAAAAAAGGCGTTGTAGAAGCCGCGCATCCAAGCGTATTGGCAGTGACTGGCCCGCACGCACTAGAAGAAGTGATGACGCATGTGCATGCTAATTTGCCTAAATTGCATGAGCCGTTTATTGATCTAGTGCCACCACAAGGCATCCGTTTAACGCCTAGCCATTATGCTTACCTTAAAATTTCAGAAGGCTGTAATCATAGATGCAGCTTCTGCATTATTCCGAGTATGCGCGGCGATTTAGTCAGCCGCCCAATCGGTGAAGTGCTAAATGAGGCCGAGAATCTAGTCAACGCAGGTGTTTCTGAGATTCTAGTCATTTCACAAGATACCAGCGCTTATGGCGTAGATGTTAAGTATCGCCCTGGTTTTTGGAATGGTCGCCCAGTAAAAACACGTATGACCGAGCTTTGCCAAAGCCTGAGCGAGTTAGGTGTTTGGACGCGCTTGCATTATGTATATCCGTATCCACACGTGGATGAAGTGATTCCATTAATGGCTGAAGGTTTGATTTTGCCTTACTTAGATGTGCCATTTCAGCACGCTAGCCCACGCATTTTAAAAGCCATGAAGCGCCCAGCGCATGCTGAAAATAACTTAGCACGTATCAAAGCTTGGCGTGAAATCTGCCCAGATATTACCGTGCGTAGTACCTTTATTGCAGGTTTTCCTGGTGAAACTGAAGATGACTTCAAAATGCTACTCGACTTTTTAGAAGAAGCTCAATTGGATAGAGTAGGTTGCTTTACCTATTCAGCCGTAGATGGCGCAAAAGCCAATGACCTGCCAGACCACGTGCCGCAAGAAGTGAAAGAAGAACGCCTGGCAAGGTTTATGGAAGTGCAAGAGCGCATTAGCGCTGCAAAACTACAGACCAAGATTGGCAGCATGCAAACAGTGTTAGTCGATGAGATTAACGAGTTAGAAGATGGTACTTTTCAGGCGATAGGGCGCACGAAAGCTGATGCACCTGAGATTGATGGTGTGGTGTATATGGAAGATGCAGAGGGTTTAACGCCTGGAGATTTTGTAGAGGTTGAGATTTATAGTGCGGATGGGCATGATTTATGGGGTGGCCCGCCGAGAGAGTAGTTATGTCAGACTTAAGCCAGATTGAAGTATTAGCTACAGTAAGGAATTTAGCTTTTCTAAAATTAGGTAGAAATATTCATAACTTTGCCTTGGTAGAGCAATGGCTAAAATATTTAGTTACTGCAAGTAATATAACTGTTGTTGGATATCAATACGATAAGCAAAACAGTAAAAAAATTGATAAATCTAAAAAAATGATGCTTGGTCAGTTAATAAGTGACATTTTAGAAACATGGCATCCTGATAATTTATTAAAAAAACCCTGAACAGAAGAGCTTTTCGATATAAGATTTTCTACATCGTTTCGAATAGAAATGAATGTAGATAACTACAACTCTTTAAAGCAATCTTTAGATGGGTTATTGTATGATAGAAATTATTTAGTGCATGAGTTTAGTAAAGAGTTTCCATTAAATAATGCAGACAATTGTCATGCAGCAGTCATTTATTTGGATGAAAGTCGTAAAAAACCCCTCAGTGTAATGGAGTCAATTCGAACTATAACTAATAGTCATATTGAGGCAATTAGGCACCAGGCTATATTTTTGGATTCGGATGCATTCTGGAGTTTTTTTGAAACTGAACTACAAAGCAAGTAGCTTAGAATTGAATGCTGCACTACCAATGAACATTTCTCTTTCGCCTCTAGGCGAGTTTCTTTCTTTTGAGTAGCCAAAAGAAAGAAACCAAAGAAAAGGCTACCCCACTTCCGCTCGTTTCCTGTGCTGCTCACCATCATGGGTGTCAATCGGAAACTCGCCAATAAAATCACTTGGCTCAAACAGCCGATTGCCGAAAACTCCCATGATGCTTGCGCTGCTCGGCGCGGTAGAAAGGGGAATTCAAAACCGAATTAGATTTCACTTTTTTTCGTTCAGCCATGAAACTTTCAAATTCCTTCATTCTCGCATACGACTTCGCAAGTGCTTTAGCGCTTAGCGAATCGGAGTGCCCTTGTGGTGCGTAGGCGGGAATCCATTTTAAAGATGTTGGATTACCTAGAAGTAATTTCAAAGACTAAAAACTAATGTATTCCCGCCTACGCGGGAATGACGAATCAAGTGGGCTTGCTTAAATCAGGCCACACTAAACAAATCTGGCAATATTGCTGCAGGTCTTTGGCTGTCGGCGCGGTCTTCTAAAAAGTCAAAAGTGAGCGGGCAACGGATTGGTTTTTTAGCAGCTTTGCGTCGTTTAGGGGTGGCTGATACTAAATCAATGTAGGGTGTTTGGCTAATACGAATGTAGCCTGATACGGCTAATTTTTTGGCAGTAGTTTCAAATAAGCTTAATGGATTGTCAATATTTTGTAGCGTTACCACTTCTTCGTTAATTCCCTTGGCTTTGCTTACTTTCAGTACGTTATACATGACAAACTTATTTGCCGTTTGCTTGCCGTAAATTTCACCTTGGTTTATATTCATATTTTAATCAAGATTATTTTCAATGTTTTAATCATTAATAGCACTAATGGGTCATATATTAGCACTATTAATTAACTATATAATAGTAGAAGAAATTTAGACTAATTTTATTTGAGATTTAGATTAAAGATGAACGCTACCATGCAAAAAGAATTCAAGAAAAACGGTTACGTTTTTATGAAAGGTTTTTTCTCTAAAGATGAAGTACTGCAGTTGATTGAAGATATTAAAGAGGCTTCAGCAGAAAAAACTGACGATGATATTTTAGATAAAGGTAACCTAAAATTTCATGCTTTATTAATGCACCGTAGTGAAAAGCTCAGAAAATTCATTTCACAATCTAAAGTCGTGGATTTTCTCAAAAATTTTGCTGGTCCTGATATTTGGGTTAGATGGGATCAGGCGGTAGAAAAGTCTCCAGGTGCAGGTACATTTCCTTGGCATCAAGATAATCAATATAGCCAGCTAAAAGACCAACATTTTCAATTTTGGGTTTCGTTAACAACAATGACTGAAAACAATGGTGGGCTCTGGGTAGTGCCTGGTAGCCATAAAGGTATGCTTGCTTACGATCATATTGATAATCACGCAGTTTACAAAGGCGAGGTGAAAAATCCAGTATTTATTTCGGCTGAGCCTGGCGATGTGGTTTTATTTTCTTCATTTATGTTGCATTCAACTACACCGAATATTACGCAGGAAAGCCGCTGGGCA
>JACMNP010000016.1 GCA_014378495.1 Methylotenera sp.
GCAGCTGTCTGGCAAACTCCAAGAAGTATACGGATTGAGTAAAGAAGAGGTACATCAACAGCTTTCGGATTGGCAAACGATGCTTACTAATTTGGCTAAATCTGATAGTGAAATCGCCCATAACCATATTAAAAAATCTAATCATATACATTCAGATTAATTTCTGAAGCGCTCCATCCTTTGATCACATTTTTTAAATGTATGAATTTAAGTTTGAAGCGCGGCACTATGTTAGTAAATACCTTTCGTGAGATTAGTCCTCAGATTAAATTCACCACGATTAAATCTATGGCTATGTGCGATAGCAGACAAACTAAAAATCTAGTTGAATTTATCATTTAGCAACATTAAAGAATAAACATTTAGAGGAAAAATGAAAAACTTCAAAATTAACTCACTTACTTTGTTACTGGCATTACCACTTAGTTTAAGTATTAATGCTTCAGCTGAGGGTATGTCAAAAGATCAATATAAATTAGAGACCACAAAAATCAATGCTGAATATAAATATGCTAAAACACGCTGTGAGTCGTTAGCTGGAAATGCGGAGGATATTTGTGATGCTGAAGAAAAAGGCAAAAGAAATATTGCTAGAGCCGAGCTTGAACAAAGTCATACACCCACTGTAAAGACGCGTTACGACTTGCATGTGGCAAAGGCGGATGCTGAGTATGCAATAGCGATTCAAAAATGCGATGACAAGTCTGGTAATGCTGAAGATGTTTGTGAAATAGAAGCTAAAGCCGCCAAAGTACATGCCATGGCAGATGCAAAAGCGGAAATGAGCACCTCTAAATTGAATGCGGTAGCGACAGAAAAATCAACTGAGGCTAACGCTAAGGCAATGGAAAAAGCTAACGAGGTGCGGATTGATGCCACTGTTGAAAAGCGCAAAGCCGACTATGCCGTAGCGAAAGAAAAGTGCGATGCATTGGCCGGCAGTGCAAAGGATTTGTGTATGAGCGATGCAAAAATACAGTTTGGTCAGTAACGGCTAGCAACTAGACTATACGGCCGCTGGTTAGAGTGACCAAATAGTGCCTCAATGAATTTAATATTATATTTTATAAGTAAAGTTAAGGAGTTAGAAAGTGCAAACAACAAATCAAACAACTGATGCAGTAGGTAACTTACAAATGCTTACCGACACTAAAACTTTGCGTGCTCGCGCGCGTAAGCATATAGAAGAAGGTGCTGTTACTACAGGTTATGCGGCAAATCGCGATAGTGTGATTAAGTTGCTCAATGAAGCGCTGGCGACAGAATTAATCTGTGTACTCCGTTATAAACGCCATTATTTTATGGCAAAAGGTATTCATGCAGAGCCTGTTAAAGCTGAGTTTCTGGAGCATGCCAATGAAGAAATGGCGCATGCAGATTTGATTGCTAAGCGCATTACCGAACTAGGCGGGGAGCCAGATTTTTCTCCAAATGGCTTGAGCGAACGCAGCCACGCTGAGTACGTGGCTGGTGATACGCTGAGTGCGATGATTAAAGAAGATTTGATTGCTGAGCGCATCGCAATTGAAAGTTACAGAGAAATGATTGCGTATTTAGGTGATACGGATCCTACGACCCAAAGGATGCTTAAAGAAATATTGGCTATGGAAGAAGAGCATGCGGATGACCTTGCATCGCTAATAGAAAACATTAAACCCTAGTTAAAGTTTTATCAAGCATATAAAAAGAGAGTAGTAATATAATGAAAATAAAATTAGAATTTATGCTGCCAGATGTTGAGTCCGCAGAACTAGCGGGTGATCAAATGTTGCTAGCACGGGTGGATGATAAGTATATTCACTTTTTAGCGAAACCTGATGTTGACCTTGGCGATTTACAACCCGCTACCGCATTAGAAAAATCTAATGTCATTCATGAAGGCGAGCGCGGTCTATTAATCGGTGCTGGGCTAGGATTTTTAGCGGGTGTTTATGTACTAACTGTGCCTAAGTGGCTGACTTATTCGCCCGTTTGGTTTACAGATTCACCTTGGTATGTGATTGTATTGGCCACCACTATTTTTGGTGCGGTTTCTGTAGCCATCGGTGCGGCAATGCTGGGTGTTAATCTATTCAATACCGATTTAGCAAAATATAGAACAGCGCTCCAACAAGGCGGTGTGTTGATGATAGTTGCAGTACCTTTTTATCGAGTGTCAGAAATTCGTAAAATCATGATTAGATCTAGGTTGCAAACTTAGTGCTAAACTTATTTTGGTTTTCTAGGGCAAGATTTGAGGCTGCGGCGATTTACATACACATTAATAGAGTTGACGGTTTAATTAGGCTAGCACTATCGCGATAAAGCTTAACTTAGATTTCTTCAAAAGAGTTTCTACTGCCCCTGCCTGTAACAGGATAAGTGCTCATCCATGGTTCAAATGCATCTGTAATAACAACTCGTTTATTCTGTGATTATTGGGGCATTAATTTTTTTCTTCATCACTAATTGATGCACTAAAGCGGTTACATCGCTTACTGTAACGATATCGATTTTGCCACTTGGCACTTTAATTTTATAGTAATCTTCTGCGCCAAAAATCAGGTTAAAAGTATCTAGCGAATCTAAACCAAGCTCATTTAGATTGCTGTCAAAATGAATACTTGATTTATCCACATTAATTTTATCTGCGATTAAATTAGTCATTCTCTGAAAGACTTCTTCATGGCTAGGTATTTGTAATGACATTAATATTTATCCTTTTCATATTTATGTGCAAATCTAGTATTTAAATCGGCAAGTCTATGTGTCTCCTTTATGCAAAACCGCACAGCGCGAAAAGAACTGGACATTCCATAGTATTAACATATTGCTCTTTCACCTTCTTAAACTGCCTTATTTGCCGCTAATTTTATAAGCAACATACTCTTTAGAAATAATTTTATAAATACACTTTAAACTTTTAATGTTTACAACTAACTTACAGTTTCTTGGAAATTAATTGTGGAAAAGTTAATTATGTTTCTATTTACCTGTGTGGTTGTAATGCAAGTGTAAGTATTTCTATCTCACAATACAAAACCGGCTGTACTATCGAAAAAACCTCGAATAAGTTAGCGGAACCCACCCTAATTTTCTGGACTATTAAAATAGTAGCAACTACGCAGGGTGAAACAATTGATAACGCGTTATCAATACTTATGTATTTAGGTTATTCAGTGCCGTTATTTTTGGAACATTTTTTTTGTGATTTTTCAGCCCAAATTAAAGAAAAACAGTTTCACTCATTTTTTGTATTGGTCAAATATCATGATTTCACAAACCTTAGGTAATCCACTTGATGAAAGTTAGTGGTTATACATTTATTCGGAATGGGGCGTTACTTGGCTACCCTTTTGTTGAGAGCATAAAATCCGCATTGCCTTTATGCGATGAATTTATAGTTGCTGTGGGAAATAGCGATGACAACACTCTAGCGCTATTACAAGATATTGATTCTGACAAAATTATTATATTGCAAACTCAATGGAACGAAACTATGCAAGATCGTGGCTTTGTGTATGCGCAACAAAAAATGATTGCACAATACAATTGCACGGGTGATTGGGCGTTTTATTTAGAAGGTGATGAAGTGCTACATGAGGCGGATATTGACACCATACGTAACAGCATGTTGATGCATTTAAATGACGAAAAAATTGAAGCATTAGTATTTGATTACAAACATTTTTTTGGAAGTCCACAGTGGTTAGCAATTAGCCCAGGTTGGTACAGGCATGCACCAAGAATTATTCGAAATAACATTCGCACATGGGCTCCAGATGGCTTATTTTTTGTGGTGATGGATAAAAACAAACATGGTCGCTATCCCTATGCAGCACTAGTCAATGCACCTATCTATCATTATGGCCATGTTCGTAATGTAGCTGCTATGCGTGAGAAAAATCAGCGCGTAGGCAAGTATTGGGGGCATCATCATCCATTATTTGAGGGCTATAAGATAGACAGGCAGGCACTTACACCATTTTATGGCTCACATCCTAAAATCGTGCAAAACTGGTTAGAAAATGAGGCTGAAACCCATTTTATTATAGATATGAATTACCAACCGACTAAGCGTGAATTAAAACATCGCTGGATGATGAAACTAGAAAAATGGCTAGGAATAGAATTAAGTAAGAAGCACTATAGATTAGCAAGTATTGAGCCTAAGGATAATAACTGATGATCCAACGGTATGTTAAAACAATGCATCAATTATTAATATTTTTAGCCATATTTTCTTGCTTCAGCATTGCTTTGCCCACAGCATTTATGAGTATTGCAATGGGTTTGTTTGTGTTGGTTTGGCTTATCTCTGGCAATTATGTAGAAAAAATTAAACTCATTTTTCGCAACCCTGTCGCTATTATTGCAATCGCTCTTTTTTGTTTATATGGCATAGGTATGTTTTACTCAAACGCACCTTGGGGAATGCGCTTTAATTGGTGGTTAAAGTATCACAAGTTGCTTTACATACCTTTAATTATTAGCGTGTTAACTAATAAAATAAACAGAGATTATGCAATACAAGCTTTTATTGGAGGCATGTTAATGGTTCTAATTATTTCCTACTTAAAATGGCTTAGTATTGTTCCACACACCGATATTGGCCAAGGCTACTTTGTTTTTAAGGGAAGAATTGCACATAATATCTTAATGGCTTTTGCCGTTTACTTAATGCTTAAGCTAACTGTGCAAACTGCAAAACCTTATTGTTGGATATGGGCAATAGCTACTATTTTAGGTATTTTAAATATTTTTATTTTAGTTAATGGTAGAACCGGCCAAATCATTTTGTTGGTTCTTTGTTTTTGGTTTTGCTGGGAAATATGGCAAAAAAAATCTATTAAATACTTACTCGCTGGCACAGTTGCCCTGGTAATAATTTTTTTTGTGGTGCCTAAGGCTAATGATTTCCGCTTAATGCAGATTACACAAGAAATAGCAAATCACAAACCAAATGAAGCACAAACCTCCTCAGGCACTCGCTTAGAGTTCTATACCAATTCGCTGACCTTAATTAAGCGTAATCCATTATTCGGCGCAGGTACTGGTAGCTTTGAATTTGAATACAAGCAGCTTGCAGAGACACAGAAAACTCTAGCGACATATGTGCCTAATCCGCATAACGAGTTCTTACTAACTTGGCAGGAACTCGGTTTACTGGGTTTGTTTTTACTAATTATATTATTTGCAAGCCAATGGAAAGCTTCGTACTTCATACTAAAAGATTCAAAACATTCTATGGTGGAAGGATATGCGCTTCGAGGACTAATATTAACTATGACAGTTGGTTGCTTGTTTAATTCGCTACTACTAGATGCTGGTGAAGGTAAATTTTATTGTGTATTGTCTGGTGTGCTACTAAGCGCTTATCAGCGAAGTAAACATTAAGCTATGCATCAAACATTATCAGTAATCATCATCTGCAAAAATGAAGGGCACGATATTGATGCTTGTTTAGCTTCCGTTGCTTGGGCAGATGAAATTATTGTTTTGGATTCTGGAAGTCAAGATGAGACACTTTCCATCGCCAAAAAATACACCTCAAATATTCATAGTAATACTGATTGGCAAGGTTTTGGCGTGCAAAAAAATCGTGTGCTAGCACTGGCAACGGGCGATTGGGTTCTATCAATTGACGCAGATGAGCGCGTGAGTGTTACACAACGGTTAGAGATACAACAAGCCATTAAAAAAAACAAGCAAACTGTTTTCAACATGCCAAGGTCATCAAGTTACTGTGGACAATTTATTCGCCACTCTGGCTGGTGGCCAGACCGCGTAACCCGACTGTTTAAACGCGGAACCGCAAAGTTTAGCGATGATGAGGTGCATGAGCGATTAGTTTTTGCAGGAAAGGCCGCCCAATTAAACGCCCCACTTACCCACATTACCTACAAAGATTTAGATGAAATGCTGACAAAAATGAACCAATACTCCACTCTAGGTGCGACAAATGCAAAAAAAAATGGCAAGCATGGCAGTCTTATTGGCGCAGCTGCTCATGGGTTTTGGGCCTTTATTCGAACGTATTTTTTACGGTTAGGTTTTTTAGATGGTGCAATTGGCTTTATTTTGGCAGTTTCTATTGCAGAAACAACCTACTATCGTTATATAAAATTGTATTTTTTAAAATGAGTGATCCAATATCAAGCATTAGTTGTAAGCAACAAACTGCACCCAACAGGTAAATAAAAAAGTCAAATTGCAAAACACTAAAATTCTCGCGATTCAGTTCAAATATCTTGGCGATGCGGTATTTATAACGCCAGCACTAAAAGCATTGAAAGAATCCTCACCTAATCTTGAGCTGCATGTACTGGTTGCAGCCGAAATCGCACCATTATTAGATAATATCAGCTGGATTACCAAAGTATGGGCAATGCCACGTGCTCGAGGCAAAGCGCAGCTTTCAAAGTCCGTACCATTTGTTAGAGCTTTACGCAAAATAGAGTTTGACCGTAGTGTGGATTTTGGAGGCAATGATCGTGGCGCATGGTTAAGCTTATTATGCGGTGCAAAAATTAGGTTAGGTGCTAATGCTGGTAAGCCTAGGTTTTTGCAAAGTTTAGCATATACACAATATTTGCAATTTGACGGTCAAGAAAAGTCTTATGTGGATTTGCATTTTGTTTTATTAAAAGTTTGGGGTATTGATATGCCTTCTAATTTACGTCTTAGTATAGAAGTAGATGTGCAATTTACAAATTTAGCACAATTGCTTTTACCAAATAATAATTGCGTCATTTGTCATATTTCTACATCGCAGCCAAAAAAAGATTGGCCAATAGCGAATTGGGTTGAGTTTTACCATCTCTGTAACAAAACGGGCATACACTTAGTTTTTACTGCGGGTACTAATGCCCGCGAGACAGATATTCTAAACGCATTAAAGCTAGCCGTACCACAAGCACATTGTTTAGCGCCTATTTTGCAATTGCCTGTGTTTTTAAATGTTTTAAAGCGCGCAAAAGTTGTAATTGCAGGTGATACAGGCCCGCTACATTTTGCTGCTGGTTTACAAGTGCCTACATTAGGTTTGTTTGCAGTAAATAGCATACTCAGTCAAGCCGCACCAATGTATAACGACGCAAATAAATTAACTGTAAATGCCTGTAGCTGTTTTGCCAGTTTCTCTAAATTGGATTACTGCAAAGAAAAATTAAATTGTATGAGTGTAATCACACCACAAGCTGTATTCGATAAATTGATGATTTTACTTTCACATAAATGATAGCTTTGCCACAAAAAATTCTGACTGTTAAAACCACCTTGTTAGGCAATGATGTACACAAATTGCCAATGATGACTGATATTTTGGCGCATTTACCCAACATACAGTTTAATCAGATAGTGGGTAGTCTTGAGGATATTTTAAAACTTCATCCGTACTTTAATCGCATTATTAATTTGGGGTTTCGGCGTTGGTGCAAAGTGTTTTTTAGCAAGCAAACTTGGCGTGAGATTTTTGCCACTAACTGGCAATTACAATTTGAACGATACAATGAGTCAATACATAAGTAAGGCTTATTTAAAAGCTACTTAATTTAATATGCAAAAATTTATCCAATTTATCTTGAGAGGCTTTGCAAAATTGCCACTCTCGCTGATACATAGTCTAGGAGCAGCCCTGGGCTGGGTAGTCATATTTTTTGTCCCCAAATTTTTGCATCGAATCGAAAATAATTTACGTCAAAGCGGGATTTGTTCAGATGAGAATATTCTCAAACAAACAGTTAAACAAAATATCAAAGAATCTGGCAAAGCGGTGTTAGAAACCTTGCTCATTTGGTTTCGCGAATACTCAGAATTAAAACCGTTGTTTCACGGCTGCAAGGGCTGGCAGCATGTTGAAGCGGGCTTAGCAAATGGTAAGGGGCTTATTTTTTTAACTCCGCACTTAGGTTGCTTTGAAATAACCTCACTTTATTATGGGCAATTTCAGCCAATCACTGTGTTGTTTCGCCAACCGCGCCAATCTTGGTTACTACCATTAATTACGGCAGGTCGGCAACGTGGCAAAGTTATACTGGCTCCCGCTAACCGTCAAGGTGTAAAGCAACTTTTGCAAGCGCTTAAACGCAATGAAGCCATAGGCATTTTGCCTGATCAAGCCCCATTAATCGGGGAAGGGGAATTGGCACCATTTTTTGGTCGCCCTGCTTATACAATGACGCTAGCTTGCAAATTAGCCCAAAAAACTGGTGCTCAAGTGCTTATGGCGTTTGGTGAGCGCTTAAGCGGAGGGGGCGGATATATCATGCATATCAAATCGTTGCCAAGCTTAGCCATTGCTACACCAACGTTATTAAATAGCGCCATTGAAGCGCAAATATCACAATGCTCTGCCCAGTATTTGTGGGTCTATGACCGTTATAAAATTCGACAATAAATAATAAAATCAATTAACATTTTTGTTTGTAACTTGATCCATTACTCGGCAAAGTTAAAGCAATTACTTGATTAATTTTTATAGATAAAAGCTTATTACTTGCAGGTTATTTAACAAAAGCTTAAATTTAATTGCATATCTAGAAAGACCAATTCACATGCTTATTCTATAGCTCTGTGTATGCCAATGTTGGGCTACACATGGCACTTAAAAGTTGTATTTTTGATTAGCAATTTTAGCATTGATTATATTATCGGCGACTAATACTGGTTTTTTAACAAGAATAAAAAATTACTGTTGAAAATCTTAATACAGAATCATCAAGTGAAACATTTTATTTAACATTAGTTTTATTCGGCCTTACATTTATTCGAGCTTTAACGGAATTTATTTCAACCTCTTCAATGCGTTGGGCGGCAACTGGTATCGTGAAGGATTTGCGCCACGATACCTATAAGCGTATGATGGTTTTGTCTGCTAGCTAATTTGATGAAAACTTAGCAATTTAATTAGTAGTGGATAGCTTTCAGATAATTGATACTTTAATGGGAGCCAAGCTCCCATTTTTTTTATTTTATTTCATTGTTTAAATTTATGTCTAACACTTACTTATCTGCCGTTCGATTATCTTCAGTTCGATACTATCTTAAAATTCGATACTATCTTAAAAATAGTATTTTTCTTATTAAATGCCTTGCCACCGTCATCATCAATTCATTTAACTCATGGATAGATCATCGTGGTGCTAGTAAAGGGGCTGCGCTTGCATTTTATACCTTATTTTCACTAGCGCCGATTTTAATCTTAGCGATCGCAGTAGCGGGTTACTTTTTTGGTACAGCTGCAGCACAAGGTCAAATAATTCATCAAATACAAAGTCTTGTAGGGCTAAATGGTGCTCAGGCGATACAAGCTTTACTAGCCGCAGCCCGCGATCCCGTAAGTGGTTTGTTGGCAACAATCGTTGCGATGGTATTGTTGATTGTAGGTGCCACCAGTGTTTTTACGGAATTAAAAGGTAGCTTGGATGAAATGTGGGGTGTACAAAAATCTTCATTATCGCCAGTAGGTGTTTTGCTCAGAACTCGCTTATTGTCGTTCGGTTTAGTATTGGTGCTCGCTTTTTTACTGTTGATTTCATTGGTCATCAGCACCTTATTAACGCTATTGCAGCAATATGCGGGTGGGATATGGAGTAGCTCTGCTGCCTTATTTGCAATATTATCTTGGCTGGTTTCATTCAGTGTAGTCGCTTGTCTATTTGCCGTAATCTACAAAATGCTACCTGATGCGCCACTCTCTTGGCGTGATGTTGCAATCGGATCAGTATTCACTGCAGGTTTATTTGAATTGGGTAAAAATATTATTGGTTTTTATCTTGGTAACAGCGCAGTGGCCTCCAGTTTTGGAGCGGCAGGGTCGCTAATTGCATTACTGCTATGGGTTTATTACTCTGCCCAAATATTCTTTTTAGGTGCAGAATTCACACGGCAATATGCACTTTGTTTTGGAAGCTTAAAAAAGCAAAAAGAACAGCAACTTGCACTCGACAAAATACTTGCAAAACCCCTCGTCAAAGCTAAGCAATCTTTAATGAGCTAGTTTAATCAATCAGCCAGTTTAATCAATCAACTAGTTTAATCGCCTAATAACTCAGCGACAGGTTCCAAATACTCAATATGCTCACAAATGACTTTGATAATGACGATGATGGGAATGCCGAGTAGCATACCCCATACCCCCCATAACCAAGCGAAGAATAATAGTGAGATAAAGACGGCGGCAGAATTCATTTTCGCGATGCGCCCTGTCATCCAAGTGGTCACAAAGATACCGACAACAGTCGCAATTACCATGGAAGCACCTGAAACTAACAGCGCCATCACAACTGAATCAAATTGCATATAGGCCGCCATACCTGTAGCAACAGCAATGGCAACAGGGCCAAAGTAAGGCACAACATGCATAAAGCCTGCCGCTACTGCCCACGCGCCAGCATTTTGTAGTCCAAGCATACGGAACGCAATCCACATCAATATACCTACCATCACATTGGTTATTAACAGCATAAACATGTAACGTTGAATTGAATTATTGATATTCACTAGAATATGCACAGTAATTTTTTTGTGTGACAACGAAGGCCCAGTGATTTTGACTAACTTACGCTTAAAAGTATCACCAGACAGTAACAAAAAGTAAGCCAAAAATATAATGGTGATCGCTTCACCAATAATGCCAAAAAAGCTTAATGAACCACGCCATAAAAAATCACCAATTTTGAATTTTCGCTCATCAATCACCACATGCATGATAGGTTTTTTTTGTGCGACTACTGATTGGGGCGAAGCTGTTTGAGATGGAATATTGTTTTCTACTGAACTGGTGGCTTTTTCAACCTGACTAGCGGCAATCTGCATTTTTTGCATATTGGTCAGTGGTTCACCACGGGTAGTATTGAGCCCTTCAGTCAGCTTAACTGCGGCTGCTGGCAATTCTGAGATAATAGATTTCACCTGTCCGCGCAATGCATAACCAGAGAATATGATGCCGCATAACACTGCTAAAATAACGGCGCTTGAGCCTATCATCCGTGGAATTTTGATACACTCTAACCACTTTACCATTGGGTTGAGTGTATATGCCAGCAATATGCCTAGCAACATGGTGATCACAAAACTTTGTGCCCAATTCAAGGCAAAAATAACAGCAATAGTAGTAATGACGACTAACGCAACGTTTTTGACCTGTATTGGATCGCTCATCACTGGTAATACAGGGTGAGCTGATAAGTCAGATTCTATTTCAGGTTTATATTCGCTATTCATAATTTATTATTTTAAAGCAACTGGCATTAAAAATACGACTATCTAATCAATTGAGCATTAAATACTTAATACTCAGGTCAAAAAAAGCCCCCAAAGAATTGAGGGCAGAATCCATACCAAGGGGGAGTGGTATGGAAGAGAAAGTTTTTTTAAAGATTGTGATTACAAATTATTATGTACATATTCAATATCATAATAATCATGAACACCATTTGCCCAAGTTTCGTCAGCCATGTTGGGCCAATGGTCAGTATTAAAGCCAGGTGAATTTTCAATTTTGTCTTTTTCAATATTCAGAACAAAACGTTTATTTTCTGTATCCAGACTTAGGGCTTTCCAAGGTACAGCAAACAACTTTTCACCTATACTTAGCACTCCACCTCTTGATAACACGGCGTAGAAGACCTTACCACTGTAGGTATTAATCATGATTTCTTTGATATTTCCCAGTTTTTCGTTTTTGTGATTGTAAACATCATCACCAATCAATGTGTTAGCGCCCATCAGGCGCGGGCCAGGGCCATCGCCATCATTGCTACGGTACATGCCATAAGTATCACGGTCTTGATAACTCATATTCAATCTCCTAAGTATTACCCTGTATGGATTAACAAATTCAGGCGTATTGCAGTGAACACTACAATCTATGGGTGTAAGGCTATCTTCTACTTTAAATACAGGGTAATCCGTACGTTATCGAACATAAATTTAATATTTAATGCATAAAGTTAAGTTTTTAGAAAAGCTAATAAATCATTATTGAGTTGTGATTGGTGCGTATAACCAATGCCATGTGGCGCACCTTTATAAATTTTTAATGTTGCATTTTTAACTAACTTAGCTGATAAGAGCCCTGAAGCGCCAATGGGCACAACTTGGTCATCATCACCATGAATAATCAATGTTGGTAAATCAAACTTCTTAAGGTCTTCAGTAAAGTCAGTTTCTGAAAATGCTTTAATACAATCAAAAGTGTTTTTATGACCTGCAGTCATGCCTTGGCGCCAAAAGGTGTCCATCATGCCTTGTGACACTTTTGCATTTGGTCTATTCGCCCCAAAGAATGGGCCACTCGCTAAATCTTGATAAAACTGTGAGCGATCAGCAAGTGAGCCATCACGAATTTTGTCAAACTCTGCTAAGGGTAATCCAGCTGGATTAGCCGCTGTTCTTAGCATTAATGGTGGCACTGCAGAAATCAGCGCCGCTTTATCTAAGCGGTTTGTACCATGGCGGCTAATGTAGCGTGCAATTTCACCACCGCCTGCAGAAAAACCTACCAGTACAACATCTTTTAAATCTAATGTTGTAATGAGTGCAGCTAAATCGTCTGCATAAGTATCCATATCATTACCAGCCCAAGTCTGGCTGGAGCGGCCGTGGCCACGGCGATCATGGGCAATACTGCGATAGCCATGATTTGCCAAAAATAACATCTGCGCTTCCCAACTATCTGAGTTCAATGGCCAGCCGTGGCTAAATATAACTGGCTGACCCATACCCCAATCTTTATAGTAAATTTCTGTGCCATCTTTAGTCTTAATGGTGCTCATTTATATTTCCTCTATCTAAATTAAATATTTTGTTGCTGAATAAAATGCTGGGTGTTTTTTCAGAAAAGTTACAACGCCAAGGGGTGATATCCATTTTAAGCAGCGATGAAAACTGCTCCGCAATGACAGGTTGACTAAAAAAGTAACCTTGACCTTCTTTACACTTAAGTTTTTTTAAAAAAGTGAGTTGTGTATGATTTTCTACACCCTCAGCGACTACGCTTAACTCCAGGCTATTCGCCATACCTACTACAGCGCTCACAATGATGCCTTTATCAGTGGCTGAACGAATGTCATGCACAAAAGACTGATCGATTTTAAGTACATCAATTGGAAATTGTTTTAGGTAACTTAAGCTTGAATATCCAGTTCCAAAATCATCCATTGCCAATTGCACGCCCATGCTCTTTAACTCATTCAGGATTGCAACGCTAGTGGCTGCATCATGCATTAACACGCTTTCGGTAATTTCGAGTTGCAAATACTTTGGTGAAAGCCCAGTCTCCATCAATGCAGTACGAACCCTTTGCACAAAACTATTTTGTCGGAACTCTATAGCAGAAATATTGACTGCAATAGTAATCGTTGATAGTCCCAAGTCTTGCCATTTTTTTACTTGCAAACAGGCTTCGCGCAGTGCCCAGTTGCCTATTGCTACAATTAATCCGCAATCTTCAGCTACTGATATAAATCTTTGTGGCATCACTATTCCCCATTCTGGGTGATCCCAGCGCAATAACGCTTCAGCTCCTGTAATCTCACCAGTGGTAAGGTTGGTTTTAGGCTGGTAATATAAAATGAACTCTTGATTTTCAAGCGCAACGCGTAGATGTGTTTCAATAAATTGACGCTCTACTGCCCGGACATTCATCTCATTACTAAAAAACTGGTAATTGTTGCGTCCGTTTGCTTTCGCATGGTACATCGCAGTATCTGCATTTTTGACCAAGCTATCGGCATCCTCACCATCTTCGGGATAGATGCTAATACCAATACTGGTTGTAATATGCAATTCAGATGCGCCGATGCTATGTGGTAAAGTAAGCTCCGTAATTATTTTGTCAGCAATGAAAGTCGCATCAACAGCAAACTTGCTTTCTGTTAATAAAATCACAAATTCATCACCACCTTGCCTACTAACAGTATCAGAGCTGCGCACACAATGTCTTAACCGCTGAGTGACTGACTGTAATAATTTATCACCAGTGGCATGTCCTAGTGAATCATTAATATGCTTAAAATTATCTAAATCTAAAAAAAGTACTGCAAGCTGTTTACCATGCCGTTTTGCTAAGGTAATCGCTTGTGAAATCCTATCGTTCAATAATGCACGATTAGGCAAATCGGTTAAAAAGTCATGCTGCGCTGAATATGCCATTTTCTTGGCCATTGCCTGCGCCACACTCACATCATGAAACACAATCACGACGCCAGTGAGTTTTCCATTCCAATCATGAATAGGCGAAGTTGAATCTTCAATGGATACTTGAGTGCCATCGCGTCTAATGAGTAAAGTGCCAGCATTTAGACTCGTTGGCTCGTTGTTTTTTAGCACTAAATGTACTGGATTTTGCGCAGGGGGCTTATGACTAATACCATCGACAATTTTGAAAACCTCATTGACTGGATGACCTCGCGCTTCTTCACGAGACCAACCAGTAATATTCTCCGCAGCGATATTTAAATAATCAATATTTCCAGATATATCCGTACAGATAACGGCATCGCTAATCGAGTTAAGTGCAATTTCAGCCCTGGCTTTTTCTGTATAAAAAGCTTCTTCTACTGATTTTCGTTGAATAATACTGCGTAACGTTTGTGGCACTAAACTACCGGCGAAATGCCCTTTTGATAAATGTGCCTGCGCCCCACGCAGGCTAGCTTCTAAAGCTAGCGCTTCGTCTTCAGCTTCGTTAAGCGTAATGATAGGCGTATGTGGTGCAGCAGCTTGTAATTGGTCAAAAGTGTCAATTCCACTGCTATCTTCTAACAATAAATCTACAATAATTGCGTCAATATTACCTTCATGCAAACGTATGATTCCAGCATCGAGTCGTGTCAACCATTCCACTTCAAATGGGCCATTAATAAACTTACCCAGCAGTTCTTTTAGGGCATTGGCCTCTGCGGGGTCATTAGTTAGAATTAATATACGGTTTTGCATGCTATCTCAATTTTTCAATCGAATCATTCCACTCGTGCAATCCCGTGCTTTAGCACATCGAATACAATTTGAATTGCACGAATACCTATGACTATTATGGGCATTATCTTTTGTAAGTCTGTGCAATAACGAACAGAATAGACAAGGAGGGTTTTATTTGATGGTCCAATATTTTGATCGAATATTTTTGATGACTATCTCGAACAGTGACGTGAATGATTGCTAGATGGAAAGCTTAGGGGTGTGAATGAATACGCTATTTGATTGCCTAGGTCTGAAGAGTTGACTAGGCCTATAGAATTAACTAACTCTATAGACAGAGGAGATTTAACAGAAGAAATTTTGCACTCAGCTTGCAGGCAATATTGAAATGACTATTGATGTTTTTTTAAATTTTTTAGAGGATTCGTTAAACAGCGATGCCCGGCAGTCTAGGCAATAAACGATCAAACTCAGTTTTAAC
>JACMNP010000110.1 GCA_014378495.1 Methylotenera sp.
ATCCAATATTGCACGCGGTCTTTTTGCTGTGTGATGTGGCTTAGCTCAGCAGTAATTAATTGGCGGCGGGCATCTTCTAACGTGATTAAACTGATACCCCCTGCACGCCAGTTGATTTCTGCCGCTTGGTAATAGTTACGATATTGTGCCGTGCTGATTTTTTCGGTACTTTCGCGGCGCACAGCGCTATCTAGATTAACCAAAGTTTGCTCAACTTCTTTTACGGCGCTGCGCACATCCTGCTGGTAAGTCGCTAACGCTATAGCGTAATTAGCTTCCGCAATCGTTACTTGCGACTTCAACTGACCACCATCGAATATCGGCAAAGTAAGTGATGGCCCAAATGACCAAGTATTACCGTTGCTTGAAAAACTACTCCCGCTGATTTTGCTGCGGCCTATAAAACCAATCAAAGAAAGACTAGGGTAGCGATTCGCTGTCGCAACACCTGTATCTGCACTTGCAGCCGCTAAGTTGCGCTCATCGGCGATTAAATCAGGACGTTGCGTGATGAGATTAGCCGGCACGCTTTCTACATTAAATTCGGCAGGCTGCGGTAAAGTTTTGGCGTCACCCGTGAGCAATATTTCTCGTAAAGTAGGCTCAGTGATATTGGTCAACGCCACCAATGCTTTCACCGTGTTATCACATTGCGCTTGCTGATTGATCAGGCTAGATTCCGTAGATCGCAAGCTGGCTTCTGCCAATGCCGCATCTGCGGGTGCAGAAAATCCAGCATCGGCTAATATTTTGGTTAAACGTGAGGTTTCATTTTTTGATGTCATCGCCTGCTGATAAGCCCTTACAGATAATTGGCAAGCGCGATAATTCACATAATTGGTAGCAACCTCGGCAGCTAAGCTCACTCGCGCCGTATGCCAATCATTTTGCTTAGCCTCTACTCTGGCCTCTGCCGCCTGTTTGGCAAATTTGATACCACCAAATAAATCAATCTCCCAGCTTGCATCTAATGCGCCCACTGTTGAAGTACTGATTCCGCTTGAACTATTGATACCATTTGAAGTTGCTGATTGCGAACGTGTGATTGAGGCATTGCCTGTGACCGAAGGTAGCCCTTGCGCAGCGGCAGAAACACTGCTGGCGCGTGCTGACTTAATATTCGCCAATGCAATGTCTATCGTTGGGTTATCCGATTCTGCAGCTTTTAACAACTGACTCAACGCTGGGTCATTAAATTGCCCCCACCAATCAATCAACTGGCGTACGTTACCATTGTGCGGAAGCTGGTCTTTGCTTGCCATATCTTTTGCTTGATTGTCTTTAGGCAACTTTGCTTGCCAGCTATCTGGCAACTTAATTGCCGTTTTAATGTATTCAGGAAAAATACTGCAGCCACTCATCAGCACAGCGGCACTAAACATCAATCCAGTTTTTGACATCAACCCAATTTTTGGTTTTATTCTCATACGTTCATTTCTTTAATAAGGGGTTTAGTCTTATTCATATTGTTAGTTGAAACTAGCGAAACACTGGGCGAAACACCATGCAAAAATATCCTCACCACATAATGGATATGCGCTTTCGGATCCCAATCCTCTGCTGTAAAACCCAACAAAGCATTGTGGCGCGGCTCAGAAATCAGCATATGACAAAACATCACAGCCGCTTTATCTACATTTTCAATTTGTAACTCGCCTTTTTCTATTTGGCTTTTCAGATAATTAGCAATCACTGCGTCAATCCGTTTAGGGCCAATCGCTTTCATTTTGTTTGTTAATTCAGGAAAGCGCGCTGCTTCAGCCACGCCCATGCGATATAGCGAAATCAACTGCGGGCTAGTCACGCGCGCTAACATGACTTCACCTATTGCACACAAGCCCGCTTCAACTGACATAGCATCAAGACCTGCAATCGATTGAATTTGTTCAACATCGCGCTCTACCATGTGACCTACTGAGGCTACCATTAAGTCAGCTTTATTTTTGTACAAACCATAGATAGTGCGAGTTGAAAAACCTGCGGCACTGGCGATTTTTGCCATGCTCGCCATTCCATAGCCCTCACGCATAAAAATATTCAATGCGCAATCTAGCAAAATGTTTAATCGCTCGTCTTCTGTGCCCAAGCGTGGGCGACCCAATTTATGCTTAGGCGAGGCATTATTCAAAGTATGTGTTTGTGAAATCACTGCTAACACCTCTTTTGTAAAACTTAAAACTATTCAATCAAATAAATAAAAATAAAACGTTTCATTTTTATTATGCCAGCTTTGTTAAAATAAAGTAAGTACAAAACTGGTAAACTCTTGTAAAGATTTAACTAACCTTAATCAGTCTCTTCAATACACTTTCAATAAACTTTTAATACACTTCTAATAAAATCGCATGCAATCCATTAAAACCTTGCTGACATCTAGCGAAACTGCATTAATAGAAGCCAGCCAACTGAGCCTGAAAGAAGCTAAGTTCGAATCACAGTTGCTATTACAAAGCGTGTTAAAAGTGAATCGTGCATGGCTCATCGCACACGAAAACGATGCCCTGCAAGCCAATAAACATGCTGACTTTCAGGCACTGCTTACAAGGCGTTTAGCGGGTGAGCCGATTGCTTACATATTAGGAAGTCGCGAGTTTTACGGTTTAAATTTAACCGTGACGCCCGATACATTGATTCCACGCCCAGATACCGAAACCTTGGTAGAGGCTGCTTTAGATAAAATTGCCGTAGCAGCTCACATCACAGTATTAGACTTAGGTACGGGCACAGGTGCGATTGCACTGGCGATTGCTAAAAATCGCCCTCAAACAAATATCATTGCCGTTGATTCTTCAAAAGCTGCCTTAGAGATTGCTGAACGCAATGCGCAAAACTTGAGCATTGATAATGTTCAGTTTATTTTAAGCCACTGGTTTGATGCATTAGACGATAAAAGATTTGATGTGATTGTGAGCAACCCGCCTTATATAGAAGCAGGCGACAGTCACTTAACACAAGGGGATTTACGCTTTGAACCATTATCAGCACTCTCTTCAGGCATAGATGGCTTGGATGATATTCGCCAGATTATTGCAGATTGCTTAATCTACCTCAAGCCACAAGGCTGGCTAATGTTAGAGCATGGTTATAATCAGGCCGAATCGGTAGCAGATTTGATGGCAGAAATTGGCTTAGTAAATATCGAGACACTCAAAGACTTAGGCGATAATCATCGTGTCACCTTGGGCAAAAATCCGCTGATTGTTAGCACGCATTGGGATTAGGTAATTTGCCAGTGATAAGTTAAGCGCTAAGTTAAATTTGAGCAACGAGTAATTAAAATCTGAACTGAACATTCGACCCAGAATCCTACATAAAAATCCTATAGTATAATTAGCGCATGTCTGAACTTAACTCACCTTCTTCAATAGAACAATCCGTTGCTTTAACAGAAAAATCCGTTGGCATCGTTGCCCCACAAACTGCACACTTTAGCGACCCGCTTACTTTAAAAAGTGGCGCTGTATTGCCGCAATTTGATTTAGTCTACGAAACCTATGGCACATTGAATGCGCAAAAATCCAATGCAGTTTTAATCTGCCATGCGCTGTCTGGCACGCATCACGTTGCTGGTAAATATGCTGAAGACGACAAATACCCGGGCTGGTGGGATAACTTGGTTGGTCCAAATAAACCGCTAGATACCAATAAATTTTTCGTAATCGGCGTGAATAATCTAGGCGGCTGTCACGGCAGCACTGGCGCAGCAAGCATCAACCCAGCCACAGGAGAAAAATGGGGCTCACAGTTCCCAGTACTTACGGTGGAAGATTGGGTAAGCTCGCAAACTTTATTGGCTGATTACTTAGGTATTCAACAATTGGCGGCAGTAGTCGGCGGTAGCTTGGGAGGCATGCAAGCTTTGCAATGGACACTTGCTTATCCTGAACGTGTGCGCCACGCGCTGGTGATTGCATCAGCGCCGAACCTCACCGCACAGAATATGGCGTTTAATGAAGTGGCACGTCAAGCGATTATTACTGATCCTGAGTTTCATGGCGGTGATTATTATGCACATGGCGTGGTCCCCAGGCGTGGCTTACGCATTGCACGCATGTTGGGTCACATCACCTATTTAAGTGACGATGCGATGGGCGCGAAATTTGGCCGCAAGCTTAAAGATGGCATTAAATACAGCTTTGATGCTGAGTTTGAAATGGAGTCTTATTTGCGTTATCAGGGTGATAAATTTGCAGGTGAGTTTGATGCGAATACTTACTTACGCATGACCCGCGCTTTGGATTATTACGACCCAGCATTGGCGTGTGATGGCGACTTGAGCAAAGCGTTGGCACAGGTAAAAGCGCAGTTTTTAGTTGTGTCATTCACCAGTGATTGGCGATTTTCACCCGCGCGCTCACGCGAGATTGTAAAAGCGCTGCTTGATAATGAATGTACTGTGAGTTATGCAGAAGTCACTGCCGCTCATGGCCATGATGCCTTTTTAATGCCAGACCCGCATTACCATGCGATTTTGCGTAGCTACTTAAAGAATATTCAAGTAGGAGAGTCAGCATGAATATAAATGCATCGGAGTTTAGACATGATTTTGCAATTATCGCAGGCTGGTTGCCGTTTGGTACTAAGGTATTGGATTTAGGTTGTGGTCACGGCGGATTGTTGGAATACTTAAAATCCTGATTAGAAATAAGTGGTTATGGTGTTGAAAAAGATGATGGCAATTGGTTGGCATGCATGTCTAGCGGCATTAATGTGATACAAATGGACTTGGAAAGTGGTTTATCTGGCTTTGAAGATCAATCGTTTGATACCGTGATACTCTCGCAAACCTTACAAGCTATGCATAACACTGAAGGGAT
>JACMNP010000111.1 GCA_014378495.1 Methylotenera sp.
GCGCGTAAAGCGACTACGTAATCATAAGTACGACCATCGCCCATCACACCGACTGATTTTACTGGTAAAAATACCGCAAAAGCTTGGCTGGTAAGCTCATACCAAGTTTTGCCTGACGCAGCATCTTTGGTATTTCGCAACTCTTCAATAAAAATCGCATCTGCAAAACGAAGCAAATCAGCAAATTCTTTATTCACAGCACCTAAAATCCGTACACCCAAGCCAGGCCCGGGGAAAGGGTGGCGATACACCATATCTGGAGGTAAACCAAGCGCTACGCCAAGCTCACGTACTTCATCTTTAAATAAATCACGTAATGGTTCTAAAAGTTTTAAACCTAGTGTGGCTGGCAAGCCACCCACGTTATGATGGCTTTTAATGGTGACGGCTTTCTTGGTTTTTGCACCACCTGATTCAATTACATCAGGGTAAATAGTGCCTTGCGCCAACCATTTTGCATTTGCTAATTTTTTAGCTTCGGCTTGAAATACTTCAACAAACTCACGGCCAATGATTTTACGTTTGGCTTCTGGGTCGCTTACACCAGTTAAATGCCCCATGAATTGTTCGGTTGCATCAACATGAATGACTTTTACATGTAAGCGTCCAGCAAACATTTCCATCACCATTTTGCCTTCATTCAGCCGTAATAAGCCGTGGTCAACGAATACACAGGTAAGTTGGTCGCCAATCGCACGGTGAATCAACGCTGCAGCAACGCTAGAATCCACACCGCCAGATAAGCCTAGAATAACTTCTTCATCACCCACTTGTGCCTTGATTTTGGCAACGGCTTCTTGAATATAGTCACCCATAATCCAATCAGGTTTTGCTTTACAAATATCCAGTACAAAGCGATTCAGCATTGCCTGGCCTTGTTTAGTATGTGTCACTTCAGGGTGAAATTGGACGGCGTAGAATTTGCGTGCTTCATCTGCCATTGCTGCAATTGGTGTAGTAGCATTGCTAGCAATGACTTTAAAACCCGTTGGTAACTCAGTGACTTTATCACCGTGACTCATCCAAACGTCTAATAAGCCATGGCCTTCAGCGTTGTCACGGTCTTGAATATCTTTAAATAAAGCGGAATGACCGCGTGCACGCACTTCTGCAAAGCCAAACTCACGTTTAGTGCCAGCTTCAACCTTGCCACCAAGTTGTTGCGCCATCGTTTGCATTCCGTAACAAATACCCAATACTGGAACGCCTAAACCAAAAATTGCTTGTGGCGCTTTATCTGTATCATTTTCGTACACACTTGCATGACTTCCAGAAAGAATAATGCCGTTAGCGCCAAAGTTAGTAACGAACTCATCAGTCACATCACATGAGTGAATTTCGCAATATACATGGGCTTCACGGACGCGTCGTGCAATTAATTGTGTGACTTGCGAGCCAAAATCTAAGATGAGAATTTTTGAGTGGGACATGGTGTGTTCAAATATAGTTAGTTACAATAAAAAATGCAAAACACGGTAAATTGCCGTGTTTTGCATTCATTGCATTTGCAAATCAGGTTAATTAATGCACAAATTAATCGATTCGATAGTTAGGTGCTTCTTTAGTGATTTGTACGTCATGCACATGTGACTCACGCATACCTGCAGAAGTGATTTGCACAAATTCAGCTTTTTCACGCATCTCTGCAATCGTGCTTGCACCTACGTAACCCATAGAAGCCCGTAGGCCACCCATTAACTGATGAATGACAGCTAACACACTACCTTTATAAGGTACACGACCTTCAATGCCTTCTGGCACTAGTTTATCTGCGCCACTATTGGTATCTTGGAAATATCTATCAGATGAACCTTTTTGCATGGCACCAATTGAACCCATACCACGGTAAGATTTGTACGAACGTCCTTGGTACAATTCAATCTCACCTGGCGCTTCTTCAGTACCAGCAAACATACCACCTAACATTACGCTGTAAGCGCCTGCTGCGATGGCTTTTGAAATATCGCCTGAAAAGCGGATGCCACCGTCTGCAATAAAAGGTACGCCTGTGCTTGCTAATGCTTTTTCTACATTAGCAATCGCGCTAATTTGTGGTACACCCACACCCGCAACAATACGAGTAGTACAAATTGAGCCAGGGCCAATACCCACTTTTACGCCATCTGCTCCGGCGTCAACAAGCGCTAACGCTGCAGAGGCCGTTGCAATATTCCCACCAATGACTTCAATATGTGGAAAGTGCTTTTTTACCCAAGTCACGCGGTCTAAAACACCCTGCGAATGACCATGCGCTGTATCCACTACAATTACATCTACGCCAGCTTCAGCCAGTGCAGCTACGCGCTCTTCTGTACCTTCGCCTACACCTACAGCTGCGCCAACACGTAGTCTACCTTGTGAGTCTTTACACGCATGTGGATGATCCGTTGATTTTTGAATATCTTTAACAGTGATTAAGCCTTTAAGCGTATCTTCGGCATCAATTACTAGCAATCTTTCAAGTCGATGTTGATGCAGTAAGCGAATCACATCTTCTTTGGCAGCACCTTCACGCACAGTGACCAACCTATCTCTAGGTGTCATAATATTTTTGATTGGCTGGTCTAAATTAGTTTCAAAACGCAAGTCTCTGTTAGTCACAATACCCACAATTTTGCCATTATCCACCACGGGAATACCAGATATTTTATGCATTTGAGTCAGCTCGAACACATCACGCACTCTCATATGGCTTTGAATAGTAATTGGGTCATTCACAACGCCAGATTCAAAGCGCTTAACACGAGCCACATGCGCGGCCTGCTTCATAGAGGACATATTTTTATGAATAAAGCCCAACCCACCTTCTTGCGCCAAAGCAATTGCTAGCGGAGCTTCAGTAACGGTATCCATCGCAGCTGACAAAAGCGGAATGTTCAGCATAATGTTGCGAGTGAGTTGAGTAGCGAGCGAAACCTCGCGTGGAAGCACATTTGAATATGCTGGTACTAATAATACGTCATCAAATGTGAGAGCTTGTTGCAATAAACGCATGCGTAAATCCTTCTATCCAAAACGAGATTATACAGATTTAAGGCTTGAGACGCGATAGCTACTGTTGTAAAAAGTGTAAATGTTGGGATGTAAAAAGGTAATTAAGCGTACGTTAGGCATCAACTCAGCTAAAACTCATTTTATTCCACTCGCTGATTAAGTCGATTCGTAGCATTAAAGTGCTTGCTCGAAAATTTAACTAGCAATATTATTAGTAGTGGTTTAAATATTGCTATTAATAAAACAAAATAAAAATTAAAGGTTTAACGATGAACTTACGAGTCCTTTTATTGTGTTTGGTTATTCTGCCTTCAATCGCAAGTGCTGAAATTTATAAGTGGAAAGATAAGGACGGTAATTATCGTTACAGCGATGTGCCACCACTCTCCAATGTTAAAAAAGAAGCATTAGTAGGGAAGAAAATACCTAAGCCTACCGTTTTAGCACCTTTAACTGCTGTTGAGGGTGATGCAACTAGTGCTGCTAACAGGCAAAAAATGATAGATAACGATAAGGCCGCAGGTGGTAAACCTAGCATTAAGGAACAACCTATGAGCAAAGATGAAGCTGCAGCTAAACGTGCTAAAAATGCAGAAGCGGAAAAAAATGCTGATGAAGTAGCAAAACAAAAACAAGAGAACTGTTTAGCGGCTAAAGCTAATCTTAAAACACACACTGTTGGGGGACGCATAGCAAGGACAAATGCAAACGGTGAGCGAGAAAATCTAAGTGATGCAGATATCAAAAAAGGTATTGTTGACTCTCAAGCAGATATTGATAAATATTGTGATGAATAAATATATGTATTTCTAACTTTAATCTAAAGCGGCGTGTTTCAATTTACTGTTTTCACGGCTTTCCCCTCAGCCGCACGCTGTTTACGTACTTCTTTAGGGTCTGCTATCAACGCCCGATAAATTTCAACTCGGTCTAAATGACGTAATGGCCTATCCAATTTGATAAGCTTGCCAAAAAGCCCGATTTTATTAATGTTTAAATTAATTTCAGGGTATCTATCTAAAATGGTCGAAGCTTTAATCGCCTGTTCTGCTGTAATCTGCGCACTCACTTTGACTTGTAAGATTAACTGCTCTGAGGGTAGTGCATAAGCAACTTCAACCAAAACTTCAGCTTGTTTTTTGTATTTTATTCGAATGGCCCCCATGTTTAATTTTCAATCAATTTATGCAAGATAATCATTCAATTTATTCATGACGCGGACTAGATCATTTTTTATAAACTATGTCTGCGCGGCTTACAAATCCGTCTACAAACGTATTGGCAATATGATTAAATACTGGCGCAATGATTTTCTCTAAAAAACTATTAGAAAATTCATAATTAAGTCTAAATTCAATTTTGCAGGCTTCGTCACTTAGTTCTATAAAGTGCCAAACACCTTCCAAATGCTTAAATGGACCAGCTTTTAGTTTAATTTCCATTAGATTTACTTCTGTTTTATGGTTCTCAGTAGTAAATTTTTGACGCAAGCCATGATAAGCAATATGTAAAGTTGCAATAGTAGATTTTTCGTCTTGCTTAATCAAATCAACGCCGCCACACCAAGGCAAAAATTCAGGGTATTTTTTTACGTCATCCACCAATGCATACATCTGGCTAGCGGAATGGTTGATAAGTACAGTTTTTTGAACTTGTGCCATATGTATTTAATCTATTTTTTAAAATTCTAGCTCAAACGCTACCAAGGTTTAACTACTCTATATCATTGACGAAATTAAAAGCGATGGTTAAATAGAGTAAAATACCATTTTAAGTCATTCACTAAGAAATTTCAGCTTTATGAGTATTGCACAAAATAAAAAAGCTTTTTTTGATTATTTTATTGAAGATAAATACGAAGCAGGCATTGTACTAGAGGGCTGGGAAGTCAAAGCTATTCGTGATAATCGTATTAACATCAAAGAAGCATACGTTATCATTCAGCGTGGCGAGATCTACTTAATTGGTTGCCATGTAACACCTTTAGGCGCAGCCTCAACTCATGTTCGCCCAGATGCCATTAGAACGCGTAAGCTATTGTTACATAATGAAGAAATCATCAAGTTGATTGCCAAAGTAGAACGCTCAGGTTATACGATAGTGCCACTTGATATGCACTTTTCAAAAGGCCTCATTAAAGTACAAATTGGCCTAGCCAAAGGCAAAAAACAACACGATAAGCGTGATACCGAAAAAGAGCGTGATTGGGAGCGTGAAAAAGGTCGAATCATGCGGGCGCACAACAAATAAGGGTGGCAAGAAATAAATTAGTCAAAGATTAAGCGTATAATTGAATTCTGTTTTGGGGCTGACCAGGTTTCGACGTGGGTTACAAAGCAGTGCAGGGCATACCGAGGCTCAGATTACCTCGTAAATACAGCTGAAACAAGTATAGTCGCAAACGACGAAACTTACTCTCTAGCAGCTTAGTTCTGCTGGACGCTACACCAGCTCTCCCGTGGGTTGGATTGAGGTAACTCATACGTAGTGTCATATACACGGGATACGTGTTGTGTTGGGTTACTTAGCACTTCATTAACCTCAAGGTAGCTCGTCTATACACTGCTTGTCTGTTGGTGTGGTATAGATTAAATTAAACAACAAGGCTAAGTATGTAGAACTGTCTGTGGAGGATTTGCGGACGCGGGTTCGATTCCCGCCAGCTCCACCATTTAAGTGCTTCACCCAGTAGCAAGAAGTATAAAAAGCCTAGCAAATTCAACCTTCTAGGCTTTTTTTACGTCTATTGCAGGTGCATAGTGTATCTTTACATACCATTGTTTTGAGGGTACAGTTTGAGGGTACGCGGTGTTTTTTATAAAACGTACCCGCAAAACTTGATAGAAGGTTGTTAAATATGCCTAAACTAGCCGAACGCTTAACCGATGCAAAGATTAAAAATGCTAAGCCTAAAGAAAAGCCGTTTAAGTTATCAGCTGGGCGTGGCTTGCATTTACTTGTTAAAACTGATGGTTCAAAACATTGGCAGTTTAGATTTAGGTTTGAGGGTAAAGAAAACACAATAGCCATTGGGCGTTATCCTGAAGTATCACTTGCCAATGCAGAAAAGCACGCTACTAGCGCACTTGAATTATTGGCCAACAGCATCAATCCAAGTGAAAATAAAAAAGCGGCTAAGACTTCTAAAACAGGTGCGCTTGCTAATAGTTTTGAAGTGCTAGCGCGTGAGTGGGCATTAAGTTACTTTACTAACAAAACAGAATCACACCAAGAACGCACCATGAGGCGTTTGGAGCTTTATATTTTCCCGTGGCTAGGAAGCAAGGCAATATCTGAAATAACCGCAGCACAGATTTTAGAAGTGGTTAAGCGTATCGAGAATTTGAATAAACTTGAAACAGCTCACAGAACATTACAAGCAACCAGTCAAGTGTTTCGCCGTGCAGTTCAAACGGGCAGGGCGTTGCGTGATCCATGTGTTGATTTGAGAGGCGCGTTACCAGCCACAGTGGTTAAACACATGGCAGCGTTTACCGAACCTAAAGAAATTGCCGAGCTATTACGTGCAATAGATGGCTTTACAGGCTCTTTCACTGTTCAATGCGCTCTTAGATTATCCCCGTTAGTGTTTACGCGTCCTAGCGAGCTTAGAACGGCTAGGTGGGCAGATATTGATTTAGAAGCGAACGAATGGCGATACCGTGTAAGCAAAACTAAGATTGACCACCTAGTGCCATTATCTACACAGGCGGCTAAATTGTTTGCAGATATGAAAGCGTTATCAGGACATGGCGAGTTTGTTTTTCAAGGCGGACATGACCCTAAAAAGCCCATGAGTGCGGCGGCTATCAATGCAGCATTGCAACGTATGGGTTATGACACGCAAAAAGATATAACTGCGCATGGCTTCAGGGCAATGGCACGCACCATATTGCACGAAAGACTAAACATTGACCCCCATATTATTGAACATCAATTAGCCCATGCCGTACCTGATAATTTAGGTGGCGCATATAA
>JACMNP010000112.1 GCA_014378495.1 Methylotenera sp.
CATCAAAAATTTCTGCGCAAAATATGAATTTTTACTATGGTAAATTTCATGCGCTAAAAAACATCAATATCGAAATTCCAGCAAATAAGGTCACTGCGTTTATTGGCCCATCAGGCTGTGGAAAATCAACACTATTACGCACTTTTAACAGAATGTATGAGCTCTACCCTAAACTAAGAGTTGAGGGAAAAATTCTTATTGATGGCAATGATATACATTCATCAGATCAAGATTTGAACTTGCTCCGTGCAAAAGTGGGTATGGTATTTCAAAAGCCAACACCATTTCCAATGTCTATTTACGACAACGTTGCCTTTGGTGTGAAGCTATATGAGAGCTTATCGAAATCTGAGATGAATGACCGTGTTGAATGGGCCCTGCAAAAAGCAGCGCTCTGGAATGAAGTGAAAGATAAACTTAATCAAAGCGGCTCTGGTTTATCGGGTGGTCAGCAACAGCGGCTGTGTATTGCCCGAGGTGTTGCAGTAAAGCCTAATGTGCTATTGCTAGATGAACCCTGCTCTGCACTTGACCCAATTTCTACCTCACGCATTGAAGAACTGATACATGAACTGAAAAAAGATTACACCATCGTAATGGTAACGCACAATATGCAACAAGCTGCACGAGTTTCAGACTATACCGCATATATGTATCTGGGCGAACTGATGGAGTTTGATGATACTGATAAGATTTTTACCAACCCTAGCCGCCGCGAAACTGAAGATTATATTACCGGCAAATTTGGTTAATTTTTATCAAATAAGCTTAGATTTGAACTCTGTTATAAAACTAAATAGCCCGCAGTCGCGGGCTATTTAGTTTTATAAATCGATTTTGAAAGAGTGCTTTTGACCTAAATTAGATAGATACCAAGTAGTTAATGCTTCGCAACTCAAGCATGAAGTCATCCTATTGTATTGCTGCGTTAAATCGTTCTGCTACGTTATCCCAATTAATAATGTCAAATAAGGCATTCAGATAGTCGGCACGATGATTCTGATATTTAAGTTAGTAGGCCTGCTCCCATACATGCAATACTAAAATTAGCACTATTCCCAAACCAGTGCCTTCAACACTGGTCGTTGCGGCAGTCATATCTGCTTTGAATTTATCAAATGTCTTGAAGTTTTTCTCAATAGCCTTCAGTAGTGTTCCAGTTGGGCTACTGGCTTTAGCTGATAAGTTAGTCCAGTAAATAGTATGCAGAATATGGCTGGATAAACTCAGCGCTAGCTCTTTTTCGTAATGTTTCACTAAGGCGAAATCGCCAGTCTCACGGGCTAATGCCAACCCATCTTCGGCTTTATTTGCAGTGGCAACGGCAGGTTTGTGGTGAAACTTATAGTGCAACTCTACGGGTTGTCATGATTTAATTTCCTCAATTTAAGTCATTAATTTAAACAACATACCAAGGCCGCCACAGGCAACGATGACGGGAATTACATTCACCTTGAAGCGAAATACTGCAACTGTAGCGATAGCGGTTAGCCCAATTGAAAACCAATCGATTCGGCCACTTAAACCTAAAGGCCAAAACACATGATAAGCAAAGAACAATGCCAAATTAAATATCACACCCACCACGGCCGCAGTAATCGCACTTAATGGTGCAGTAAATTTAAGATTGCCATGGGTCGTTTCTATGAAAGGACCACCCATAAAAATAAACACAAAACTGGGCAGAAATGTGAAGAACGTCACAATTGAGGCTGCGACAAAAGCTGAAGCAAATATTGCATCAGGACCAAATACTTGAGTGACCCAGCCGCCCACAAAGCCAACAAATGTCACTACCATAATCAATGGGCCAGGCGTGGTTTCACCCAGTGCTAAGCCATCAATCATCTGCGTAGGATTGAGCCAGTGATAATGTTCTACCGCCCCTTGATAAACATAGGGCAAAACAGCATAAGCACCACCGAATGTGAGCAATGCTGCTTTGGTGAAAAACCAACCCATTTGTGTAAAGGCAGCATTCCAGCCATATTGCATGACTAAACCAATCATAACTAACAGCCACATCGTGAAGCCAATCGCGGCAATGCGTGCCATCTTGGCCCAACTGAAATAGGCATGTGCAGGCGTTGGTGTGTCATCATCAATCAAAGCGCGGCCAAAATCTTTACCTGCTGCACCATGCCCGCCGCCTACCTTAAAATACTGCGGCGCAATACGTCCACCAAAATGACCAATCAAACCTGCAGCTAAGATAATGATTGGAAAAGGTAACTTAAGCGCAAATATCGCAATAAAAGCCAAGGCTGCAATGGACCACAGCACATGGTTCTTTAACGCCCTTGAGCCAATTCTGTAAGCAGCAAAAAGTACAATCGCGACTACGGCAGGTTTAATCCCATAGAGTGCACCAGCCACGGCAGGTACAGAGCCATAAGCCATGTATATCCAAGCCAATCCCGTTAAAATGAAGAATGAAGGCAATACAAATAGCACGCCCGCAACAACGCCGCCCCAAGTACGATGCATGAGCCAACCAATATAAGTCGCTAATTGCTGCGCTTCAGGGCCCGGTAACACCATGCAAAAATTAAGTGCATGCAGAAAACGCTTTTCTGATATCCAACGTTTCTTCTCAACTAAATCATGGTGCATGATAGATATTTGGCCTGCTGGACCACCAAAGCTAATGAAGCCGAGTTTTAACCAATAAACGAAAGCTTCCCTAAAGCTTACTGGAGAGGGTTGTAATACGTTGTTTTTATCGGGTTGATTCATTTTCCCATGTCTTCTTTCTGAAAGTTAGCGAGTAACCCGTCAAACACGCTACTTGCAGTTGCTAAGAGCTGGTCGTCATCAGTAATCGCCTCGCGCAGTCCAGCAAGTACACTTTCAATGCCGCTGGCTTCTGTTGGTTGTATGCCTCCAACGTCTAGGTAATGCACCAATACACCTATTCGATTCAGTGCTAGGGTTTCAAGGCCAAAACTTGCAAGCAGCACTTCAAAAGTGACGAGACCATTGATATGGCTAAATATCGCACCGTCAAAGTCGAAACCTATTGCATCACTCGGACAGTCGTTTGCGGACTCCAGCCAAAGCAACTCAGCGTCTTTGTCTATAAAACGTCTGATAAGCCAGGCAGAAGCTAGCCTATCAACCCATGGGCGCCGCCGAGTTGCCCAAATACGACCGTTATACTGACTAATGGATAGAGGGGTAATTAAGCCATCGACAGAATATGGCTCATCTGGTGAAAGTGCTCTTGAAGCTAAAACCTCTAGTTCGCGAAGTGATGCTTCAGCTTGCCGCTGGGCTTCGCCAGCAAAGAAATCAATATCGGCTATGGCTGTAAATTGTTTTCTGAGTTTGCGAGTCTGTTTGAGTATGTCTATTTGCTTATCAGACAATAAATACTCACGCGCCTTTGTTATGTCTGCTAATAGGATGATGTAATCACCGCTTCTATTAAACATATCGACGAAGTTTGCCTCATCAGGCTCCTCAATACGCAAAACCAGCGCAGTACCATCACCTAAGCGGACATCACTTGCAATCAA
>JACMNP010000113.1 GCA_014378495.1 Methylotenera sp.
AATCGGAGAGGTATTTGAAGGTACAGTCGCCGGTGTTACTAGTTTTGGTTTGTTTGTAGCGTTAGATGGTGTGTATGTAGAAGGCTTATTACATGTAACCGAATTAGGGAATGATTATTTTCATTATGATAAAGCCCGCCATGAAATGGCAGGTGAACGAACAGGTGTGCGTTACCGTTTAGGTGATAGATTAACCATTAAAGTGGTCCGTGTTGATTTAGAAACAACAAAAATTGATTTTACTTTAGTGAATAAAAACAGTTCAGTAGAGGATAATTCTAATGTTGACTCTAATGTATTACCCAATCTAGAGAATGGTAATTTTAAAAAACGCGGTAATGCAGAATCTACTGTAAAATCCAGCGTTATTAGTAAAGTATCTAATGTTGCTGGTAAATCTAAATCCAATGGAAAATTAACGCTTGGCGCTAAATCTAAGCCTAAAACTTCAAATCAAAACAGCGATAAAAATCCAGCTAAACCGACTAAGTCTAAAAAAGCCTCAAAAAAGACGACAAAACGTTAATGTTACGTGTTGATGGTTATATTTAAAATATCAAATTAAAAAAACAGAATTTAAGGTAAAGAAATGAGTGATGCACGTATTTTATTTGGCTTTCATGCCATATTGAGCCGTTTACGCCAGCACAGCGCAAGTGTGCAAGAGATTTTGATTGATCGTGATCGAGTAGATGCGCGTATGAAAGATCTGCTTAAAATGGCAGAGGGTTTAGGCGTTCGCACGATGGAAGTAGAGCGTAGCCGCTTGGATGGAATGGCTGGCATGAATGGTCGCCACCAAGGTGTGATTGCACGCGTAGTAGATACGCCAATTCCATACAAAGATATTCATGATATTTTGGAATCAGACTTAACTGAACCGCCTTTCTTCTTGATTTTAGATGGTGTTGAAGATCCACATAATCTAGGTGCTTGCTTACGCGTGGCAGATGCAATGGGCGTGCATGCAGTGATAGCCCCTAAAGACCGCGCGGTAGGTCTTAACGCGACTGTACGTAAGGTTGCTAGTGGCGCAGCAGAGACTGTGCCGTTTATTGCGGTGACTAATCTTGCGAGAACGATACGGGAGCTTAAAGATGCTGGCGTGTTTGTAGTAGGTACAACTATGGATGCGCCTACTAATTTGCTTAATACCAAACTTGATGGGCCAATTGCGATTGTTTTAGGCGCTGAAGGTGATGGTATTCGTAGACTTACTGCAGAAAATTGCGATGCACTGGTAACGATTCCAATGTTTGGCTCAGTTGAAAGCCTGAATGTGAGTGTCGCTAGCGGTATCTGTTTGTACGAAGCTAGACGTCAGCGTAGCTTAATTAATTAGTTTAAAGCTTTAGAAGCCACTTTTAGTCGCCTTTAAAGTTTTAAACTAAATTAAGTGTTTTCAATGTTCGTTGTCTTATGTTTTTAAGCAAATTAGAGTCTTCAACTAACGACTCTCCATAACTTGGCACCAACTTCTTCATTTTCATCTGCCAAGCATTAGTTTGCATTCGCGTACTAAAGCATCGCTCAACTACATCAATCATGGCTTGTACAGCAACAGATGCACCTGGAGAAGCCCCGAGTAATGCCGCAATAGACCCATCCTCAGCTGACACTATTTCAGTGCCAAATTCTAATTTTCCACCTTTTTCACCACATTTTTTAATAATCTGTACACGCTTTCCAGCATTTTCTAAGTGCCAATCTTCCTCTAGCGCTTCTGGATAAAATTCACGTAATGTAGTGACACGTGAAGCGTGATTTTGTAATGCTTCACCAATTAAATAGCGAGTTAATTCAATATTTTGCCGACCTGCACTTAACATGGACTTCATATTATTCGGTTTTAACGATTTGATTAAGTCTAAATAAGAACCTTGATTTAAAAATTTGGTAGTAAAGCCAGCATATGGCCCAAATAATAGAGCAGGTTTGCCGTTGATAATACGCGTATCAAGATGTGGTACGGACATGGGGGGTGCCCCAATGGCCGCCTTGCCATAGACTTTAGTGTTGTGATATTTAATTACATCTTGATTATTACATACCAGCCACTGGCCACTGACTGGAAACCCACCATATCCACGACTCTCTGGCACACCTGATTTTTGTAGCAATTTTAATGCGCCACCACCAGCGCCTAAAAATACAAAACCAGCATTGATCGTAGTCAGTTTTTTAGTGATTAAATCCTTTACTCGCACTTGCCAGCGGCCATTTTTTTGCTGTTTTAAGCTTTTTACTTCGCTATTAAGTGCTAGCTTAAATTGATCGTTAGTTGCTGTACTTTTATTTTCAAGAGAGGGTGCTTGTAAGTTTGTAATTAGGTTACGTGTCAACGCGCCAAAATCAACATCTGTACCATAATTAACACGGGTGGCGGCTACTTTTTCGTTAACGTCACGCTGTTGCATGATAAGCGGCATCCACGTTTTTAATGTCTCGGGGTTATCACTAAACTCCATGTCTTTAAACAAGTGATGTGATTTAAGTAAATCATAACGTTTACGTAAAAAATCAACGTCCGCATCGCCCCAAACAAAGCTCAAATGAGGAGTAGGGTTAATGAAATTTTTAGGGGCAGGAAGCCTATTATTTTCCACTAAATAAGACCAAAACTGTAGAGACGTTTCAAATGATGCATTAATGGCTAAAGCACGGCTAATATCAATGCTTCCATTAGCACTCATTGGCGTGTAATTCAATTCACAATAACCTGCGTGGCCCGTGCCAGCATTGTTCCAAGCATCTGTGCTTTCTGCTGCCACATTTGCAAGTCGCTCGACCATTATCATGCTTAATGAGCTATCCAACTCAGCCAATAGCGAAGCTAGCGTCGCACTCATCACGCCGCTTCCTACTAATAGCACATCTACTTTGTTAGCTGTCATCATGAAAGATATATAGTTGAATCTTTAAGTTATCTGTAAATTATAATCAATAAAAAAGCCTGTTATCGACAGGCTTTTGTTCGTAAATAAGGTTTTAGATTGAATGTTACTTAAGCATAATAGTGTAACAATTATAAAATTTTACAGTAAAAATTCTCAGTTTGGTGAATAATCATTGATTGCTAAGTAACCATATATAGCCGTGTTGCTAGGTATTTTGATTGTTTCATGGCCTATTAATTGGTACATGTAATTTTATTGATTAGCTTAGTGCACGACAGCGTAGAAATGTGATAAATAAGCTTAGTCTTATATAAGACTTAAAGAATGATAAATTAAAAAAATAGCTTAAATTAAATTAGATTAAATCAAGAAAAAATCGATATTAGTAGCCAAAGATTAGCCATACTAATTGTTACAAATACAGACAATGAGATTACTTTGGTTTTCAGGCCATTAGCAAATATACCCATTAGCTTTCGGTCGCTTGTAAATTTAATTAAAGGCCAAATTGCAAAAGGCAACTGCAAGCTTAGCACTACTTGGCTTGCAATGAGTAGCTTACCTACACCTGCTTCACCTAGCCACATGATGCCAAATATTGCTGGTACTAATGCGATAGACCTTGTGATTAAGCGGCGTTGCCAGCAGGGAATTTTAATATTTAAAAATCCTTCCATGACTATCTGGCCCGCAATGGTCCCAGTAAAGGTCGAGCTTTGACCTGATGCTAATAAAGCGATACCAAACAGTACGGAGGCTAATGTACCGCCTACAATAGGGTCGAGTAGGTGGTATGCATCTTGAATTTCAGTTACCTCATGGTGACCACTAAAATGGAACGCTGAGGCCGCAAGGGTAAGGATTGCGGCATTCACTAACAGTGCAAAGGAGAGCGAGACTATTGCATCGATAGTAGAGAGCTTGAGTGCATCACGCTTTGAGCTTTCATCTTTTGCAATATGCCGTGTTTGCACGATAGATGAGTGCAGGTAAAGATTATGTGGCATGACTGTGGCGCCTAAAATGCCAATAGCCAAGAAAATACCTTGTTGGTCACGCAATGTATCAAGGTTGGGTACTAAACCTTTACTCATGGCCACTAAATCGGGACCTACTAAGATCAGCTCTACGGTAAAGCAAGCTGCAATAGTGACAATTAATCCGAGTATGATTGCTTCTACTTGACGAAAACCATGACCTTTTAAACCAAGCACGATTAGCATATCAAATGCAGTAATGATGATGCCTGAAATAAGCGATAAACCAAACAATAAGTGTAGTGCTAATGCGCTACCAAGTACCTCAGCCACATCGCAGGCAATAATAGCAAGCTCAGCCATTAGCCATAGCATCAAACTTACTGGCCGGCTGTAATGATCACGACAAGCTCGAGCTAAGTCTTTTTGCGCAACCAATCCTAGACGTAAGCTTAGCGTTTGTAACAACATCCCCGCAATGCTTGAGATGACGACCATCCAAAGCAATGCATAACCATATTTAGCCCCAGCTTGAATGTCTGTCGCCCAATTACCTGGGTCCATATAACCTACAGAAATGAGTAGGCCTGGGCCAGCAAAACGCAGCATTTTCTGCCAAAATGGTGCATCAATTGGAATATCAACGCTACCACGAACTTCAGAGGGGCAAAATGGTGCAGTGGCAGTGCGTGGGAGTGTGAACATATTGATTATTATAATTTGAGACTTAATCTTTTTGACTGACTTACAAATATCTTTTTAACATAATAATCAGTCAAAAATGATTAGTGCCAATTAAGCATCACTAGATAACAAATGGCATTTAAAAAAACGATATTATTGTTATTGTTTAAATATTCAACATTTCGGCCTTATCTATTCCTACCAGTGACTTAGCGACTATATCCCCATACAGCCCACATAGTTACCCACAGTAATTGTGGAGTGCTCATTTGAAAATAATCACGATAAGCCTTAAGGATTGAGTGGCATAATTGTAGGTATGAATGCTGATGACTTACAACGCTTAGTGACTTTAACCATGCCTTACGGAAAATACAAAGGCAGAATAATCGCAGACTTGCCAGGCCAATACCTTAATTGGTTTGCTCGGGAGGGCTTTCCGAAAAATGAGGTAGGTCGTTTGTTAGCGTTGATGCAAGAAATTGACCATAATGGGTTGTCATCATTACTAGAGCCCTTACGCAAATAAAATGATTGCTTTTACTCATACTTAGTCAATAGTGTAGAAGATTGTATATTGGGCTAGAAACTAATTAACCACAGTTAACAATTTTGCCATTTTTACAGGATCGCCACTGTTCATCACATCCGCAATAGAAGAATCCTTTTGATGTAACTCAGCATCGCCATCAATTTTATCCACTACCCATCCTGCACCAATAGAAATTAATGTTGCTGCAGTAAGCACAATAATTTTACGTGAACCAGTACTTTCTATGCCTTGCGCATCAAGATGGCGATTCAAAAAATAAGCTGCTAATGAAAAAATAATGGTTGATATTACAAATCCAAGCATTCTTATAAATCCACAAACTTAGCTAAATGGACAGACTCAGGTAGTATGTCATTTTTATTGCGGTTAATATCCCGCAACATAAAAATGTAAAGTCCTTCTACTTTCTCTCTCGCCCAAGGTGTTTTACGTAAAAATTTTAGACTAGAGCCAATGCTAGGGTCATGACTAAAGCAACGCACTGGTATACGCTCAGCCAGTTCACCCCAACCAAAATGTGCCACTAGCGCAGTTACTATGGCCTCTAGCGTGAGGCCATGTAGTGGGTTGTTGCGTTGTTTGGTTTGCAGTGCAACAGGCGACTCAGGGTTATTGTCTGTTGCACTATCTAGTGGGGCAGCTGGTAGTTTCATTATGTTAATTGATGGATTTTAATACTAATGCAACTCTTTTTTTGGCAGCACACTAGCTGCCAACTTAGCATTAGCTTTAAGTAAACCGACTTCATCGCTCAATATATTGGCGGCTTCATTTAATAATATATCTTTGGAATTTTTTCTTTCTTTTTCCATGGCAATATCACTATTAAGATTTCGCTCGTTAGACTGCAAGCCATCATCTTGCAAAGCGTCATTTTTAGACGCGTTTGCTTTCTTATCAGTTGTAGCATCTTTTTTACCTGCAGTGCTATTCTTATCTGAGCTGCCAGTTTTTTCGCGTAATGATGCGCGTGCTTCTTGTAGTTCTCGCTCTTTAATGCGCTTAGCCTCGTTTAATGAAATCATATTTTTACTGCGCAACACCTTAAATTCACTGATATCTTCATTTAAATACTGAAAATCTTTATCTTTACTCACACGCGAATCGTGGCTAATTTTAAGCATTGGTACTATCGCTTTCAAATCACCCGCGGCGCTAAAGTTTGCTGCTTTAATTTGTGACCAAGGCAATGCATTATCATAGCTAGATTCACCAAAGCTCTCATTATCTGTAGTAGCAGGCAAGCTGATATCTGGCGTTACACCGCGTAACTGCGTAGTACCACCATTGATACGGAAAAATTGTGCAACCGTCATTTTGAGTTCACCATATTTTGGCTGATCATTTTTCACAAGTTGATCTAAATCAATCACCGACTGTACTGTGCCTTTGCCAAAACTTTGTTCACCAATAATAACGCCTCGTCCATAGTCTTGTATCGCCGCTGCAAAAATCTCGGAAGCGGACGCTGAACCACGATTAATCAGTATACCCATCGGGCCATTCCAAACAACGCCAGCGTTAGTATCACTGTCCACTTTGATATCACCTTTAACGTCACGCTCTTGCACAACAGGGCCTTTATCTATGAACAGTCCTGTCAGTTCAATGGCTTCATCCAACGAGCCACCGCCATTACTGCGCAAATCTACCAACACGCTATCTACTTTATCTTTTTTCAGTTCCTCTAATAGGCGAGCCACATCGCGGGTAGCACTTCTGTAATCTTTATCACCTTTTTGACGAGCGCCAAAGTCTTGGTAGAATACTGGCAAATCAATCACGCCAATATGGCGCGTTGTTGTGCCATCTTTAACTTCAATAATTGATTTTTTAGCCGCTTGTTGCTCTAAACTGATTTTTTTGCGCACTAATGAAATAAGCTTGTGTTTACCATCAGGGCCAGCATCTGCAGGTAAAACATCTAGCATTACAGTAGAGTTTTCAGCGCCGCGTATCAATGCGACTGCATCATCAAGACGCCAACCTGTTACGTCTACAATGGGGCTGTTGCTGCCTTGCGCTACACCCACAATTCTATCACCCACCTCAAGCTTTCCAGAAAGTGCTGCTGGCCCGCCTGTGACTAACTCTCTAATGGTGGCGTACTCATCTTTATCCTGCAATATAGCGCCAATACCATCTAACGATAGCTTCATTGAAATATCAAAATCTTCTGAAGCACGAATACCAAAATAATTTGTATGCGGGTCTATGGTCATTGTGTAAGCATTCATAAAGCTTTGAAAAACATCGTCATTCTTAATTTTTTGAACACTTTTTAAAGAGTTTTCGTAACGTTTATCCAGTGTTTCGATAATGCTTTTATCATCTTTTCCAGCAAGTTTAAGGCGCAGCCAATCATTTTTAACGCGTTTACGCCAAAGGTCATTCATCTCTTCTTGAGATTTAGCCCAGTTAGATTTTTCACGCGTGTATTCATAACTTTCATCAACGGTGAAATCAAAACCTTTATGCAATAACGAACGCGCATAATTGGTGCGTTCTGCAATGCGCTGCTGATACAGATTAAAAATTGCAAATGGAATACTTAAATCTTCTTTAAGAATCGCATCATCAAGCTTAGTACGCGCAACTGAAAATTTATCAATATCAGCCTGCACAAAAAATACTTTTTGACTATCGAGCGACTTAATATAGTTGTCAAATATTTTTGAAGAGCTTATGTCATCAAGTTTTACGGGTTTGTAATGGTAGCGTGCTAGTACTTCGGCAGATAAATGCGCAGCTTCAGACTGCTGCTGTAATGGCATGAGTAAAGGTATTGTTGTATTAAGCGGCGCAGCGTGGGCAACAGTAGCAAATGCAAGCAAAACCCATAGCAATTTATTATTCATTCATAATCCTCAGTATTATTTTTTAAAAGTATAGCGTGTGCTTTATCAGTTTATTCAAACTTTATAAAGCATCATAGCTTAAAGATTAACGATATTAAGCTCGATAACGCACTAAGTAATGACCCATAGTTAAGAAGATAGTTTTATCTATTGTTATTATGGGCAGTGACTATCATCTAGCAGTACTTCTTATCTGCTGGATAATTTTACTTATTATCAGGTATAAGCAAGCGCCAAGCATTACACCTACAATATCTGCAAATAGATCATGTACATCCCCAACGCGCGTTGTAGTAAACGTATATTGAGCAATCTCAATCGCAGCACCGTAGAAAATCAAACCAATATAAACAACTTTGGTTTTACTAGAATATGCAAAACTACCAATCAGCGTAAGTGTCGTAAATGCCAAC
>JACMNP010000114.1 GCA_014378495.1 Methylotenera sp.
TTCATCGGTCACCTCAAGCTGACGTTCAAATCCTGGATCGCTTGCATCGATTACATGGAGTAATAGTGCAGCATCAATTGCTTCATCAAGTGTTGATTTAAATGAGGCTACAAGACCATGAGGTAGGTTTTTAATGAAACCCACCGTGTCACTCACCAGCACACGCGGCACACTTTCAGGGTAGAGCGCACGCACAGTCGTGTCTAGTGTAGCAAATAGTTTGTTCGCTACTAATACCTCGCTACCTGTGAGCGCCCGCATTAAGGTGGACTTGCCCGCGTTAGTATAGCCAACTAGTGCTACACCAGCGAGGCCTTGGCGCTCTTGCCGCCGCGCTCGCTGTGTCTTGCGTTCCCCATCCATCGCGACAATTTCTAGTTGTAGCTCAGCAATACGATCACGAATCTTACGTCGGTCTAACTCAGTATGAGATTCACCACCACCACGACCACCAGCGCCGCTACGTTGTCGCCCTTGTGGCCCTGCTAGCTTAGCTGCCTCACGCATACGTGGCGCCATGTAACCCAAACGCGCTATTTCTACTTGGGCGCGTGCGGCGCGTGAACGAGCATTACGGTGAAAAATTTCGAGAATGACCATAGTACGGTCCATTACCTCGCAACCTACCTCTTTTTCTAAGTTACGTGCTTGAGAAGGTGAGATTTCATGATCAACCAAAATAGCGTCTATTTCATGAGTATTAGAATCAGGGTTGATTTCTTGGATATCATCGTACTCAAACTCATTATTGACGAAATCGCGTATTTCCTGCCGCTTGCCTGTGCCAAGATAAGCTGTCATATCGAAACTAGCACGCTTCTGTACAAATGTGCGGATTACCGTATAGCCGAGTGTTTTTGCGAGTTCGCTTAACTCGGTCAGAGATGCCTCGAACTCAATGTCAGTCACGTCAGGTAATTGAACAGACGCTATAACGGCGTATCTTGACTTCTCTTTAACTTCTTTTTGCATTAGGGGGTTGCATAGCTTGAATTAGATGAAGCCAGATTTTACCTTAAAAGTATGAACGCAGAGCATTCATAGGATGGCTACTTCACGACTAATGAGTCTTTCTAAAAGCGCTTTAAAAGCGATAGCGCATAAAGTCAAAAAGCCCATTTTTGGGATTTTTGACTTATTAAACAAACTCGACTACTAAATATTAGGTACGCCAAGGATGTTTAGGCACGTCGCAAACACCAGCAACGTTAACACCTGCTTGCGCTACTATGTGGTCATTTTCAACCGTATCGCCACTCACGCCTATCGCGCCAATCAAAATGCCTTCTGCATCTACAATTGGCAGACCACCAGGAAATGTGATTAAACCGTCATTAGACTGTTCAATGCTATAAAGTGGCGAGCCTGGTTGTGATAGCTTGCCAATTTCCCCAGACGGCATCGCAAAGTAACAAGCGGTCTTAGCTTTTTTAATCGCAATATCGATGCTACCAACCCAAGCATCATCCATTCTCGTAAAACTTTTAAGGTTACCGCCTGAATCTAAAACGGCAATGCAGGACTTGACACCAATGGCTATCGACTTTTCAACAGCTTTATCAATAATCTGTTGAGCTAATTCAAAGCTTACATGCATATAATTCCTTCATTATTTAAGTGCTTTAGTAATTGCTTGTATTGAATGAATCAAAAGTAGTCAGCGCGACTATTTATTCACATGCATTTTTTGCCATTCAGAAATCTGTTTTTCAGCTTCTTCTTGTGTTACACCGTATGTCTCTTGAATTTTACCTGCCAACTGGTCACGTTTGCCTGCAATTACATCAAGATGATCATCCGTCAGTTGACCCCATTTAGCTTTGACACTACCTTTTAATTGTTTCCAATTGCCTTCAACTTGATTCCAATTCATGATGATTTCCTCTAATTTGATTTTTTTTGACTACTTCTTATATAAGTAACTATTCACATAACTATGTTTAATTACATCATCATATTTAAAACTTAAACCATTAAATTCCCTATCAGACATATACTCAACTTCATGTAAGAATATTCTGATAAATTAGCGTAACAAGCTTAACTGTAAGCAAAAATTATTTAATTTAGGGGCAATGTCATGGCAATAGAACTTACCTGTTTAGCTTGGGCTGTGGTATTGGGGCTGGTACATATTCTGGTTGCAGGAAATGCACGTACCAAAGAGTTAGGCACTCAATGGAATGTAAGTGCGCGTGATGGGGTAATACCACCTTTAAGTCCAGTAGTTGGTCGGCTTCTACGCGCACAATCCAACTTCTTTGAAACTTTTCCGCTTTTTGCCGCGGCGGTATTGATTGTTGCGACCACGCATACTTTTAGTAGTTACAGCTATTGGGGCGCGATTTTTTACCTCATCGCAAGGGTGATTTACTTTCCACTCTATGCTTTCGGTATTCCTGTGGTGCGCACTTTGGTTTGGCTGGTTTCAATCGTGGGATTATTACTTGTACTCGTGCCAGTTTTGTAGCGTTAACACTATATTTTGATTAAATTTTTTGGATTCAGTATTTAATAAATGAAAGGCTACTATTGGCTGATTGAAGCTAGCCATCCTATTCTATTGGCTTTTGCATCATCCAGAGCATGATGCTGGCGCAGGCCGTCCATGAAAGCGTTTCCGACCGCCTCATTAAATGTTTCAATGTCAGGAATATAATCAAAATTCAATACGACAGGATAGTTTTCAAGATTCTTTGGCCAAGTGTTTAAATCGCAAAATATATCCAGTACCCAAGGCCAATCCCAATTAAAACTATCCGTTGCTAAGGTCACTGGGCAGTTAAATTCGGTTAACCAGTGCTGCAAACGTAGCCGTAGTTCACTCATTGTGACAAGACTATCACCGCCTTGAAGATGTGGTAAAACGGCGTCACGGGCAAAATCGCTTAAATCGTTAAAATGATAACTATCAGAAAGCTCTATATAAAATTCACGATGGCCGTCTTCAGAAATGAGGCCGATACTTATTAAGCGTGGCTCTTCTGAAAGTCCTGTAAATTCAGTGTCAAAGAAAATTAACATGCCTATAGTTTATACAGTATTTAACAGACTTACTTAAATTCTATGAATTATTTGTTCTGTAGATTTAAGGCATTGAATATTAAGCGTTAATAAGTACGAAACTGACCAGCCACAACGCCGTAGATATGAAACTGTTCTTTCGGTCGAATAATTTCAAAATCTTCATTGGCTGGAATTAGTACAAACAGCTCTTTCTCTTTACCTAGGGTTTTAATCGTAAATTTATCATCAATAATCGCCACCACAATATCACCTATATTGGCATATGGCCTTCTCTCCACCACGACGGTATCGCCATCTAAAATACCCAAATCTTTCATAGAATCCCCAGCAACAGGAATCAATTCGGTAATGGAAGGTTTTTTAACCAGATGCTCATCAATAGTGATGTAGTCGCCACCCTCATTATAAGCGGCAGTGAATGCACCAGCCTGTACCGTAGCATTTGAGAGCGGTCGCTCAAAAAAGCGCTTACCAGGATTCAACTTGTTGTCTGGCGCAGTATCAAGAAAGCCCATTAACTTTAGTCGCGCCACCAACTTAGAAATGGTCTCTTTAGATCTCATATTAAGCAACTGTTGCATGTAGCTATAGCTTGGTAATGCGTGATAACTTGCAAAATAATCACGTAATTGTCCTAATTTTTCTAAATCAGATTCTTGTGCTTGATTGAAATCAGTCATCACTAAACACCTTATTGTATTAAGCTTTTAAAAACAAACGTTTGTTTGTATTATCGCGCTTAATTAATAAGATGACAAGCTTGGCATGAAGAGAATTAAGGGAATGGTTAGCATGCTATTTAATTGACGCATTTTTTTGCTTTTGAAATATGCGTTGATTTGTATTTCATTATTATGATTATTTAGAAATTGCTATAAAAGTAGGTCTACAAATTAAAAAAGCCCATTTAGGGGCTTTTTTATAATACATTGAAAATAATAATTACATATTTGGCAAGTGGTTTAATCAAGATTTATGTTTTTCTCTAATTTTGGCCATTCTTTCACGCCATTCTTCTAATTGTTCATCTTCAATCTCAAGTTGAAAGGCTAAAGCATCTTCTTTGCTTAGCTTATCTTTTTCTAGTCGGCGTGGCAGTTTGCCACTCATTCTTGAAAGTAATCGTTCAGATTCTTCTTCAGTTAATACTTTTGCTTTCTCCAGATATTCTTGACTGGCAGATTTGATTTTCATGGTACTACATCCTTGTTGTTTAACGGTGGATTGACAGCCATTATTATCGTGCCAACAATTGTGAATATTATGAATCTTTTATGACAATACTAATGTGTTCGCCGCAATAAAATAGATTATTCGATAGTAATTGTTGTATCCATAATCCAATTTAATAGTGGCGCCCACTGCTCTAAATCTTGCGTTACTAGGGAAGGCCGCATATCAAACACGGTTAAGCCTTGTTCTGCAGCCGTTACATAGACTTGGGCATTTCGCAAAGAAGTTAATACTGGAAAGTTTGTTTGATCCATAAATTCGATTAATTTAGCCGCAGAATTTGTGCGGCTATTAACGCGCATGCCAACCAAAGCGACAAACGTTTTTTGCTTACGAACAGCTTTTTCTTCCATCAACAGATTAAGAAATTCTTGGGTAGCACCAATATCAAATGCGGATGGTTGAATTGGAACAATTACACAATCCGCCTGCTTAACTGCCTCAGAGAGTTTTTCATCACGAAATCCACCTGGTGAATCAGCAATGAGCCAATCTGCTGTTGAATGTGAAGACTTTTTTGAATGATGGCTTTCGATAAGAGGAAAACTAGCAGGGCGGCGTTGCAGCCATTGCGTTGATGATTGTTGTCGGTCGAGATCAGAAAGTGTTACCTGCTGGCCTAGCGTTGCGAAGTAACCTGCTAAGTTTGTTGCAAGCGTAGTCTTGCCGCTTCCACCTTTGGGGTTAGCAACAAGTATATTTTTCATGAATTTTCCAGTTTATATGTGACCACATCAAGTAAATAATACTGTATTTTCCATATAAAAATAAAGTTAACTTTTTAAGTCAAAAATTATTTTAATGTAAACATCAGGTTTTCAAGTAATAATCTTTAGCCAAATATTAGTCAAATAAATACTAAGTTTTAGTAACGTTAAAATGGTTCAATTGAAACTCAAGTGTGCGAATTCGTTCCAGAAAAATCAGGGTTAATCCAAGTGAGTTTGCTTCAAGCTCGAAATCTTGTTTAAGTCTTGAGAGGGTACGTATAGATACCAGACAATGACTATTGAATTGCCAAGTGTCGGCACTCAGGTTTTCTACCGTAGCGTTGTTGGGTATAAGTGCACCACTATCCACTAACAGAAGAAGCTCTTCTAGCGTGAGACCTGATAGTGTGATGAGCTCATGTAGGGAAACTTCATGATGTTCATCAAGCCACATTAATTCAGACAGTAATTCAGTATGTTCTGAGGTCATCATGTCACTCCTATTCAAAATGAGCACGTGGATTAAAGGTTGAAGTGTCTGATAGTTCTTTTAGTAATTCACGTTCTTTTTCAGAAAGATTCGTTGGTACTACTATTTGTGTGACCGCAAAAAGATCACCATGTTCTTGATTCTGCTTAGGCATACCCCGTTTGCTGATACGTAGTTTTTGGCCACTGCGCGTGCCTGCAGGTATTTTGAGATTCACCGCATTCGCTAAAGTAGGCACTTTCACGGTGGCGCCTAATGAGGCTTCCCATGGGCTAAGTGGCAAATCAATAAAAAGGTCATGGTCAACGACACGAAATAACTTGTGAGTAATAAAACTAATGTTCAAATATAGATTGCCATCTGCACCACCATGAAAACCTTTGCCACCTTTACCACGCAGCAACATCTTTTGGCCATTGGTCACACCTTTTGGAATACGGGCTTTAAATGTATGCGGCACTTGCTTTAATTGGCCCTGAGTATCGTACTCAGGCACTGTAAAATTGAGGTCTACTATGATGCCATGATTTGCATCTTCAAGTGATATTTGTGTTGCTAACTCATAATCCTGCCCAGGCATCGGCCGATTTTGATTGGATGCGTTACTTTTACCACTAGAAAAACTTGCAAATAAGTCAGCTAGATCAATATCGTCGAACGCGTACTCCTGACCATTTTGATTGTTTTGTGCATTTTGATTACCTTGCCCTCTCGCCCAATCAGGCGGTGGTCTGAATTCTTGACCAGATGGATGTCGGCCTAAATCATCATAAGCAGCACGTTTTGCTTTATCTTTTAAAGTGGCATACGCTTCGCCAATTTCTTTAAATTTTTCTTCACCTGCTGGATCTTTAGAAACGTCAGGATGATATTGATGCGCTAATTTACGATAAGCTTTTTTGATTTCATCAATGGTTGCTGCGCGCTCAACCCCTAAAATCTCGTAGTAGTCTTTAAATTTCATAAACGGTTCACTTTAAACATTTAAAGGTTAGGATTAAGCCGATGAAAATTTGTACCATGACATTTACTACAAGGTGGAATATGCCCTGGCTTATGAAAGTGCAAACTTGCTTTGCATTGATCGCAAGTGAGCGTACCTAAGCCAATAATCTCGCCAGTGTGATAAGGTGCTTTCGCGGCGATTTGCTTTAATTTGAGTAATTCCAACGTAGTTTTGTCAGTCGCTTCCGTAAAGTTTAGCCATAGTTCGCTTTTGATAAGGGCAATATCAAAGCCTAGCCAATCTTTAAGCTCTTTGCCCTTTTCACTCATATGGTGTGCTGCATCGATTAAATCGCGCTGGATAGATTTTTTTATCCTAGTAATTTCATCCATATAAATCTGATTTGGTATTTTAATCGTGTCATCCTCAAGCGAATCTTGAATACTAATGTCCGCTTGTTTAGATCGATGTAAGGCATTTTTTAGCGATGACGCATAAGCACTATCTATATGACTATCTTGTAGTGGCTCAGTTTTATTCATGACAAAGGCCTTTCATGATGATTTGAATACGCAATAATCAAATCGAAAGTAGCCTAAGTGATTAATATTCAACGCTCAGTCAACTTGATTAAGTTAATTCATCATACTACTAAAGAAGCTGTTAAAGCAGACGGTATCAGAGATTCAAGTTAGATGGTTTGTTAGACATATTTTGAAAATATTAGATTTTTTCTAAATTCTTTGTAAAAAA
>JACMNP010000115.1 GCA_014378495.1 Methylotenera sp.
ATGCCTCTTATATGTTTGGTTTTCAAAAGTAGATATTCAACATAAAAGCAAAATAATTTTAGGAGTTTTCGGCGTGTGCATAGCCGTTTTAATTTCTGTATATTGCCAAAGCCACTTAAATTTCCACCTGCGTCCAATATTGGACGGCTCAATTAAAATAGCCAATCCGAACAAATTTGATCTTGAGTTTTTTGATAAACGAATTTATTCATTCCCTAGCGACACTGCAACAGTTTACTTGGCAATTAGTTTTGTTGTTTTTCTATTAAACAGAAAACTTGGAGCAGCATGTTTAGTTTGGAGCTTTTTAACAGCAGGTGTCACAAGAGTAGCACTAGGTATGCATTACCCGAGTGATATTGTCGGTGGCCTAATTTTAGGCAGTGCAGTCGTTTTTATATGCTCAAATAATAAATTTGCTCAGAATTTTGTAGGAAATCTATTAGAAAAATATGATTCACAGTTTACTAAAGTAAATATCTTTTTGTTTTTATTTTGCGCGGAAGCCTACACATTATTTCAAGGATTACAACCCATCTATCATTTTATGTCTAAGATTCATCTCTCATTGATAAAAAATTTGTTGAGCTGATAGGATTACATTTTGCTAGATTTCTTTACTCAGACATCTAATGAACACCGTACCTAAGAATCTCTAAAGCTCAATCCTTTGTAGTAATTTTAAGTTGTTCCACGATTAATATATAAATACTCAGCGTCTAGTTTGCGATATTTATCATAAGTAAAACTTGCGCCGTAAGTTGATTTAGTTAATACATTCGGCTGTTTCGTATAACAAATTTACCTTGATATGACTTGCGACGTTCTTTCATGAAATTTATGCCTATTCAAGAATTTCCTAGCTTAGGTGTCTGAAGAAGAGAATATCTCACACCAAGTATTAGAGGTATAGACGGTTGTGTTTCATCATCGATTTTCAGTTTAAAGCTATCTGATTCAAGTTCAGAATGTATTGCAGAATATCACCATGCTTTTTTTATAAAGCTTTTAGTCAGTGATACTCCAACAATCAAATACAGATACGAGTAAGAAAATTCTGACAATAGAATAGGAATTTCACATATTTAATTTTTAATTGAAAAAATGCCTAATTAATGGCTATTTACGATTCGATTATTTAAGGAGAATATGATGAAAAAGTTAATCAATGCATTTGTATGCGCTGGGATTTTATTAGGCTCGTCCTCGCTTAGCGCATTGGGGGCTGAATCTGACAATAAGTCTGCTTCACCATCAGAAAGCATTAAAAATGACTCAGACTCAGCAAGACCACACCCACCATTGAAGCAAAATCGAGAAATGATGGGGATTAATGGTGATACTACAATCATGGATACTGATGGAAATGGCATTATTTCAGCCGAAGAAGCTAGAAAATATAACGAGCAAGAACAGCATGATTTAGAGCTAAAAAATAAATGAGTCTTAAGCCGCAGGAATATCTCTGCTTGAAAGGATTACTTTATGGTTGAAACTCTACCTTAATGGGAAAATATGCTGTGACAGTTTTTGTAACATTATTTGTGACTCTAAAAAAATGAGAGCGAACCCATTATATTAAATCTAAATATTAAATCTAATTACATTAGATAATTAATGACTTTTAAAGCTTAGGATTCTCATGTTGATAGTTCAATTCTGTCCTTGCCTACATCAACACATCTTAATTCAAACTTCTAGCTTCAAAAAATAAGATTTAAACATCTAGCGCCATTACATTGTTAGTGCGATAAACCCGCAATATTGCTATCATTTCAGTTGATTAATTTAGGTGCATTTTTAATGAGCACGTACAACGAAATTCAAGCAAAAGAATTATTCGATATGATGGCATCACAGCCATTATTGTTAGTAGATGTACGCAATGATGATGAGGTTGCGCGCGGCATTATTCAAAGTGCGATACATATTCCTTTAGCGATGCTACCGGTGCAATATGAACCATTATCCAAAGTAGAAAATATCGTGTTTTATTGCCACAGTGGCGTGCGCTCGGCGCATGCAGCAGCCTTTGCATCGAGCAAAGGCTGTAAAAACGTCTATAACTTAGTAGGTGGCGTGTTGGCTTGGGGCAAAGCTGGTTACCCATTTGTATCTAAAGATGATGAAGGGAATAAGAAATAATGGAATTTGATAAAGAAGTTGATGCGACAGGTTTAAATTGCCCACTGCCTATTTTGCGCTGTAAAAAAGGCTTAAGTGAGTTGAGTGCAGCACAAGTTTTAAAAGTAATCTCCACAGACCCTGGTTCAGTCAAAGACTTCAATGCATTTTGTGTACAAACTGGCCATGAACTTTTGCAACTTGATGAAGATGATACTTCATTCACCTTTTATATTAAAAAACGCGCCAGCTAAGCTAAAAAGCTTGATGATAAATGGCTAAAAAACTTGCCCTCATCGCATCAAAAGGTACCTTAGATTGGGCCTACCCGCCTTTTATTTTAGCTTCTACGGCGGCTGCGCTTGATTACGAGGTAGAGATATTCTTCACCTTTTACGGGCTGACATTGCTCAAAAAAGATTTAAGTGATTTAAAAGTTTCCCCACTTGGCAACCCAGCCATGCCAATGCCAGTGCCTATGCCAAACTTTGTACAGATGCTACCAGGCATGGAAACGATGGCAACCATGATGATGAAACAAAAGATTGCCGATAAAGGCGTGGCTTCAATAGAAGACTTACGTAATGCTTGTTTAGAGAGTGGCGTTAAATTCATCGCATGTCAAATGACAGTCGATTTATTTGATTTTAAAGCCACTGACTTTATTGAAGGTATCGAGTTTGGTGGCGCCGCAACGTACTTTCAGTTTGCGGGTGAGTCAGACGTGAACTTGTTTATTTAATATTGCAACCTAGCTTAATAGCGTCTTAAACGATAGACTATTTTTGCTGCTCGGCTAATTCTCGCAAATATTCCCCAATATCCCACTCGCAACCGGCACATCCTGAAAGCGCACCGGTTCTTCTTGAAATAGCATCCTGATCTGCACCCTCATTAAAAAGTCGCTTAATATCACGGCGCTTAGTGCCACTACAAGAACACATTACATCATCGTCATCATAGTAAGTCTTAATAGTCATTGAATATTAAGGCACAGGCAGTATTATTTAAGCTTGGCTAGCTGCGCATTGAGCTTTTCTACGCTTGCGCCAAATTCTGCGACACGCGCTTTTTCTTGCTCTACCACTGCTGCTGGCGCTCTTGCCACAAAGCTTTCGTTATTCAATTTACCGTTAGCTTTAGCGATTTCACCTTCTAGCCTTGCGACTTCCTTACCTAAACGCTCTTTTTCTGCCGCAACATCAATCTCAACTTTTAGCATGAGCTTAAAGTCATTGACCAACATCACTGGCGCATCGGCTTCTGGTAATTCAGCTACAATCGTAACATCTTCCAATTTAGCCAACGCTTTTAAATAGGGCGCATAAATCGCCAACTGAGCTGCATCGCCAGACGCAATCAATGGTACGCGTGCAGCAGGTGAAATACTCATTTCGCCACGTAAACTGCGACAGGCATCCACAGCTTGTTTAAGCAACGCTACCCATGATTCTGCGGCTTCATCTATCTTACTCGGCTGAGATTTTGGATAAGCTTCAAGCATAATACTCGGGCCATTACGACCACTCATAGGGCCAATTATTTGCCAAATCTCTTCAGTGATAAATGGCATGATTGGGTGTGCTAAACGTAAAGTCGTTTCTAAAACTCTTAGCAAAGTACGTCTGGTTGCACGTTTTTCTGCATCAGTGCCTTGTTGAACTTGTACTTTTGCCAGTTCTAAATACCAATCGCAATACTGATCCCACACAAACTCATAAATGGCTTTTGCAGCTAAATCGAAACGGTAGTCTATAAAAGCACGCTCTACTTCAGCTTCAGTCCGTTGTAATGCACTTACAATCCAACGGTCCGCTTGCGAGAAGCTTAAATAGCCCTCAGGCTGATTACTGCATTCTTCCATGCCGCAATCTTGGCGACTTCCGTCTTCATTCTGGGTATTCATCAATACAAAACGTGTCGCATTCCACAATTTATTGCAGAAATTGCGGTAGCCATCACAGCGTTGTAAATCAAACTTAATGTCTCGGCCTGGGCTCGCTAACGCAGCGAATGTGAATCTGAGTGCATCAGTGCCGTAGGCATTTATGCCATCAGGAAATTCTTTACGCGTATGCTTCTCGATTTTTGGCGCATCTTTCGGGTTCATTAAACCCGTTGTGCGTTTTTTGATTAAATCTTCTAGCGAGATACCATCAATCAAATCGATTGGGTCAAGTACGTTGCCTTTAGATTTACTCATCTTCTGGCCTTCAGCATCACGAATCAAACCGTGTACATACACGTGCTTAAACGGGATTTTGCCAGTGATGTGCTTTGTCATCATCACCATACGCGCCACCCAGAAGAAGATGATATCGAAACCTGTGACTAACACGCTTGAAGGCAAGTATTGCTGTAAAGCAAGGTTGGCCTCATCTTTGGCCTTATCGCCAGTCCAATCTAAGGTTGAGAATGGCCATAATGCAGATGAATACCAAGTATCTAGTACGTCATTGTCACGTTTAAGATTGCCTGTATAACCCTCTTTTGCTGCTAATGCTTTGGCTTCAGTTTCATCATGCGCTACATAGATTTTACCGCTATCGCTGTACCAAGCAGGGATTTGATGCCCCCACCAAAGCTGGCGAGAGATACACCAA
>JACMNP010000116.1 GCA_014378495.1 Methylotenera sp.
CCTTAGGTGAGCGCGATTGCTCAGTACAACGTCGCAATCAAAAAGTGATTGAAGAAACGCCAGCGCCAAATATCACGCAACAAGTACGTGATGCATTAAGTAGCACAGCCGTTAAGTTAGCTAGCGCTTTAAGCTATCGTTCGGCGGGAACAGTAGAGTTCGTCTATGACAACTCAACAGGTGAATTTTATTTTCTAGAAGTGAATACGCGCCTGCAAGTTGAACATGGCGTGACTGAGTTAGTCACTGGTGTAGATTTGGTTGAGTGGATGATACTTATCGCCGCTGGCGAAAAAGATGTGCTTAATCATTATATTCACCAACCAAATGGCCACGCGATACAAGTACGTTTGTATGCTGAAGACCCAAATAAAAACTTTCAGCCAGCTAGCGGTGTGCTGACAGAAGTTAAATTTTCACCTGAAGCCAGAGTAGACACTTGGGTAGAAACTGGCAGCGATGTTTCGCCATTTTATGATCCATTGATAGCAAAAGTACTGGTGCATGCACAAGACCGCGATAGTGCAATCGTACGCATGAAAAACTCACTGGCTGAAACTCGCTTAAGTGGTATTGAGACTAATTTGGAATATCTGCGTCAGGTGCTGGCAGATACAGTATTCCCTGCAGGTAAACAAATTACCCGTTACTTAAATAGTTTTGAATACAAACCGCACACCATCGATGTGCTGGATGGCGGCGTGATGTCGACGATTCAAGATTATCCTGGCCGTATCGGTTATTGGGCAGTAGGCGTGCCTCCCTCAGGGCCTATGGATCATTTGGCGTTTCGATTAGGCAATAAATTAGTTGGCAATGCGGAAGGTATGGCGGGGTTAGAAATTACGCTGATTGGCCCTAAACTAAAATTCAATACAGATGCTGTGATTGCGATTACTGGTGCGCCTATTGAACTAACATTAGACGGTGTAGCTATTGCAATGTGGCAATCACATTTAGCTAAAGCTGGCAGCACATTAAAGTTAGGCAGTATTAAAGAGTCTGGTTGCCGCGCTTATTTGAGCGTGCAGGGCGGTTTTGATGTGCCAGATTATTTGGGCAGTAAGTCTACCTTTACACTAGGTCAGTTTGGCGGACACGGCGGTAGAACGCTTAGAGTAGGCGATGTTTTGCATCTCGATAAAAAAGCAGAGGCGCAAGATAAAGCGCCCTACATTGCAAAATCATTAGCACAAACTTTAGTGCCAACTTATATGCATCAGTGGGAAATCGGCGTGTTGTATGGCCCGCACGGCGCGCCTGATTTCTTTACTGAAGATGATATTGAAATGTTCTTCTCAACCGATTGGGAAGTGCATTACAACTCAAACACCACCGGTATTCGCCTCATAGGCCCTAAGCCGCAATGGGCTAGACAAGATGGTGGCGAGGCAGGCTTACATCCATCAAACATTCATGACAACGCTTATGCGATTGGCGCGATTGATTTTACGGGCGATATGCCTGTGATTTTAGGTCCAGATGGTCCTAGTTTGGGCGGTTTTGTCTGCCCAGCGACTATCGTACAAGCTGAACTTTGGAAAATGGGCCAGCTTAAAGCAGGTGACAAAATACGCTTCAAAAGGCTTACTCAGGAAGAAGCCTGCGCATTGGAAACAGCACAAAATGCTATGGTCGCTAATCTGGCAGGAGAGCCAACTAAGGCCCTTAACACCAGCGTGAAAAGTTACAGCCCGATACTCACCGAAATCACTGAAACTTCAGCACAAATCAAAGTAGTTTATCGACAAGCTGGTGATAAATATCTGCTGATTGAATACGGCGAGTTGGTGTTAGACCTCAACTTGAGATTGCGTGTGCATGCGCTAATGCAATGGTTAGAAGGGCAGAATATCAAAGGTATTCTAGACCTTACCCCTGGCATTCGCTCTTTACAGGTGCATTATGAGAGTCTAGTGCTGCCAGTTAAGCAACTTCTCAATCTTTTGCAAAAAGCCGAACAAGAATTGCCCGCCATTGAAGATATGGAAGTGCCGACTCGAATCGTGCATCTGCCACTTTCTTGGGACGATGTTGCAACTCAGTTGGCGATTGAAAAGTACATGCAATCCGTGCGCAAAGATGCGCCTTGGTGCGAAATGATAGATGGACATGCAAGTAACATCGAATTCATTCGCCGCATCAATGGACTAGAGTCTATCGAACGCGTCAAAGAAATTGTTTTTAACGCTAGCTACCTCACGCTTGGCTTGGGTGATGTGTATTTAGGCGCCCCTGTTGCGACACCCGTAGACCCGCGCCACCGCTTAGTCACTACAAAATACAACCCTGCACGCACTTGGACACCTGAAAATGCGGTGGGCATAGGCGGTGCTTACATGTGCGTATATGGTATGGAAGGACCTGGTGGCTATCAATTTGTGGGTCGCACTATTCAGATGTGGAATAGATGGAACCAAACGAAAGATTTCACAAATGGTAAGCCTTGGTTATTAAGATTTTTTGATCAAATCCGTTTCTATCAAGTGAGTGCAGCAGAGTTATTGCAAATGCGTGAGGATTTTCCAAGAGGTAAATTCCAACTTAAGATTGAAGAACAAACTTTCCGGTTAAAAGATTACAACCAATTTTTAAGTAATCAAGCTGCTTCAATCTTAGCCTTTAAAACCAAGCAACAAAAGGCTTTTGATGCAGAGCGCGAACGTTGGATTGCAACAGGTCAAGCAAATTACAGTAACGAGGTGGATACTGTAGCAACGTCTGACGTGCTAGAAATACCAGTGGGCAGCCAAGTGGTTGGCTCGCACGTGGCAGGTAATCTGTGGCAAATCAAAGTAAACGAAGGTGATATGGTGAGTGAGGGCGATGTAGTGGTGATTGTAGAGTCCATGAAAATGGAAATATCGGTAACCGCAATTTGTAGCGGCAAAGTCACCCATATTTTATGCAATGAAGGCACGGCAGTTTCTGCAGGGCAGAATTTAATAGTAATTGCATCGTAAAGAGAGAAAAATAACATGAACTTACAAATATCCCACTTACGTAATTTGTATCTATCAGGCGAGTTCACCCCTAGCGATTTAGTCCAACAACTGGATGTTGAAATTGGCTTTGATAATAGTAAAAATATCTGGATTCAAAGATTAACGCTAGCTGAAATGTTGGATTATGCGAAACAGCTAGAAGGTAAAGACATTGCAAACTTGCCTTTATATGGCATTCCATTTGCCATTAAAGACAATATTGATTTAGCGAATATTCCTACTACTGCAGCCTGTCCAGAATATGCTTACACCCCAACCAAAAGCGCTACAGTCGTACAAAAGCTGATTGATGCTGGTGCTATTCCAATAGGCAAAACTAATTTAGATCAGTTTGCTACTGGCTTGGTAGGCACGCGCTCACCTTATGGCGCAGTTAATAATAGTTTTAACCCTGAATATATTTCTGGTGGTTCTAGTGCAGGTTCCGCAGTTTCTGTGGCACTTGGTATGGCAAGCTTTAGCTTGGGGACTGATACCGCAGGTTCAGGCCGTGTACCAGCTTCGTTTAATAATCTGGTCGGTCATAAACCAACTTGTGGTTTATTGAGCACGCAAGGCGTTGTACCTGCTTGCCGCACCTTAGATTGTGTTTCGATATTTGCATTGACTGCTAAAGACGCTGCGACCGTTCTGGCAAGTGCGCAGGGCTTTGATAAGCAAGACGCTTATTCGCGTGAAGCTTCAATTGCTAGTTTAACCATTCCAGCTGTTTTCACTTTTGGCGTACCAAAACCAGAGCAGTTGGCATTTTTTGAAAATCCAGAAACACCACAGTTGTTTCAGCAGGCCATCAAACAGCTTGAAGCCATTGGCGGCAAAGCCGTTGAAATTGATTTCGCCCCGTTTTTAGAGACGGCGCGTTTGCTCTATGAAGGGCCGTGGGTAGCAGAGCGCTATGCTGCGATACGTGAGTTTTTTGAAAAAAATCCTGATGCTATTTTTCCTGTTACAAAGCAGATTATCGGTGGTGCGGCTAAGTTTAATGCGGTGGATGCATTTAATGCTTATTACAAACTTAAAGCCTTACAACGCAAAGCCAGCAAAGTTTGGGACGATATTGATGTGATGGTCACACCAACTGCCGGCACAATTTATACCATTGCTGAGGTGAATGCCGCGCCTGTGGTGTGTAACTCTAACTTGGGGTATTACACCAACTTTATGAACTTGCTAGATTTGTCTGCTACTGCCGTACCAACTGGCTTTCAAGCCGATGGATTACCATTTGGCGTCACAATTTGTGCTACAGCTTTTAGTGATGAAGCTTTGCTTAACTTGGCGACAAGCATACAAAATTATTCTGCAAAAACGCTAGGTGCCACAGGATTGCCTTACCAATAAAACCTTAAAATCAGAGAGTGAATATGACCGATACCAAAGATTACATCAATGTCGCAGTATGTGGCGCCCACATGGCAGGCTTGCCGTTGAACCCACAATTAACCTCGCTCGGCGGCGAGTTTGTAGCAGCAACCAGCACTGCGCCTAATTATCGGCTTTATAAACTAAACGGCTTTACCCCAGCGCGTCCGGGTTTGTTACGCGTTATAAATGGAGGTGTCGCAATAGAGTTGGAAGTATGGAGGTTACCTGTAGAAAACTATGGAAAATTTGTCTCAGGCGTACCTGCCCCACTTGGTTTTGGCACTATAACGCTAGCAGATGGTAGCACTGTTAATGGCTTTTTATGTGAGCATTACGCTACATTAAATGCTATTGATATTTCACATTTGGATGGATGGCGCGGTTACCTCCAAGACCATGCAGGTTAATATTTACTGATATTTTTCAATCAAGACCATTTGTAAGAAAAGATTGTTTAACCCAACGACAATCCATAATAGTCGACGAGCAAATAGAGTGTAATCAATGAATATTCATTTAGTGTTGGGTGGTGTGCGCTAAGGTAATAGCGGTGATGCTAAAAAAATTGCTACAGATAACGGCCTGGCCTTGAAATATATCGCTAGCACACAAATTTACGATAATGAATTTAGGGCGCGCGTATAACACTATAAAGACCAGCATCCATCTGATTGGCTAGCGCATTGTGTATGCCCAAATTTCGCACCGATTGATGGGGTGGATTGGTTGCTTGAGGTTGGCAGCAGGCTTGCCGCTTAAGCCTAAATATTGGAAATTCAAGGCAGTAATTTTTGCATATTTTAAATTTAAGCTGGCTAAGTAACGAGTTAGTTATTAATTTTCAACGTTGAAAGCATCACAAATCTACGCTACTTTCTCGCAGTTAACAGCGCATGAATATCAGTGGTTGCATTCCAGTAATGATTCACTGCAAACACACGTTCTTCTTCTGATTTTTGCTCAAAATCTGGGTGTGGAATATCGCCAAACGTGAAGTCAAAGTCGCATTTTGTGGGGTAGGGGTAGTGATCTAAGTGGTTGGTTTGACGCCAGCCACGGTTAAAGTATAAGAAAGACTCCCATACGATGGGCGGCCATTCGTGGGTTAAATCTTGTATGGCGCGGTTGCTGCGGGCGTGTGGACAAATAATCATCAATTCTGCGCCCGGGCTAAGTATGCGCCACGCTTCCTCCATAAATTTTCCGCGTACAGTGTTGGGTACGTGTTCAAAAAAATGACTACACCAAATGGCTTCTACACTGTTATCTGGCCACGGCCATGGGAATGTAAACAAATCCACCGCAATAGCGGCTCTAGTACCATCTACTGTCACATCCACACCAATATAACCATCGCGGGGCGTACTGCCACAGCCTAAATCCAGCTTTAATCCCATGTTTAACCTTTATCTAAGTGATATTATTTTATTAGACAGTGATAGCGCTAAGTGGCTCGCCATTCCGGGCCATTTGCGCCATTTGACTATATGCGTTTTCCAAATTGTTAACAAAGCTGGGTGTATCAAACAGCGGCAATTGCGCTCGATTAGTGATTAAACGTTGTCTTAACAAAGCTAATTCTTGAGGGTGTGTTGCGTAATAAACGGCTTTTTGCACATATTCCGCTATTGAATATGTAATTAACTCGGGCAGTTCAGCTGCTTGTACAAGGCTACCTGCCATGCGTGCCACCATGGTATTGCCCACCAAGGCTAACAGTGGGCAGCCTGCCCATAGCGCATCGCTGGCGGTGGTGCCGCTGGTATAGGGGAACACATCTAAAAATAAATCCGCCAATTGATAGCGTGGTACATGCTGCTCTACCGAAACGCGCGGCGCGATAATCAGGCGCGCTAAATCTAAACCCGCTTTTTGCCATTCGGCGCGAATGTTTTTGAGGTAATCAGCATGTCCATCAGCCAGCCACAGTACACTATTAGGCACTTGCTGCAATATGCTCACCCAAGCGGTGAATATTTCGGGTTGAATTTTAAACGATTGATTAAAGTCACAAAACACAAACATGTTTGCTGGCAAGTTGCACTGCGCGCGGGTTAAGCCAATATCTAAGGGCGGGCGCAAGGTGTCGTTAATTTGAAAGCAATCCGGCATACGGACTAATTTTTCCTCAAAATACGCATCAGCATCTTTTGGCGCAACAAAATGATCAACAATAGTGTAATCGTAATAATGCGAACCCATGGTACCAACAAAGCCCAGCCATTGTGCTTGTACGGGTGCTGGCCTGTGCCCTAACACTTGCGAGCGAGAGCCGCGCGTGTTGCCCGATAAATCCATTAAAATATCAATTTCGTCAGTGCGTATGCGCGCCACCATTTCCTCTATTGAGTGATGCTCTAAATCTACAAAATGCTCGGCACTGTCTTTAATGCGCGCACGCACTGGGTGGCCGTCATCTGGGCCGTAAGAATATACCCATACCTCAAACTGCTTTCTATCATGTAAGCCAAATAACGGCGCGGTTAAATGCGAGACAGGATGGTTGCGAAAATCGACCGAAAAATAGCCCACTCGTATGCGCTTATGCTGACGCCCAATACCTGATACAGGCAAGGTTGTGATACCTAAATTGGCAAAATTTTCTTTAGAGTTGCGGCGTGACCATTGCAAAAATTTTGCAGGATCATCGTAATTACTGAGCAAAATAAAGGAGTTGACTGATTGTATGTTGTTGGGGTTATCAAGCAAGCTAGCGACTTTTTCGCGTAAAGCAGGCATACTCTCCCAATCGCAAATACGGTTTTTTTCGCCTATCATCCAACCTGCTGCTGCCAGAAAATTGGGCTCATATTCTAGTGCAATTTTAAATTGAGCAATGGCCTCTTCCGAGCGATCGAGCATAATCAAGCTCACACCTAAGTTAGTACGTGCCTGCACATTAGCGGGCTCAATTTCTAATAGCTTAAATAATAACTCAGTCGATTGTATAAACTGGGCTTGATTAAACTGTGCAACGGCCAAGTTGTTAAGTAGCAAGCCATGATTAGGCAAAGCTTCCATCGCTAATTGATATAGATTGGCAGCATCGCTAAAACGCAATTTACTGACGGTTAAGGCATCGCAAATGGCGAATAATTGTGGCAGGCTATCAGCTGATTCAAAGTAAGTTTTACGCTGCGCAATGCTCATGTCTTGCATCGCTTGCTGAAATGGCGTAATGGCTTTATCGGGCTCGCCCAACACAATATAAGCGCGTGACAACAAGCTGCAGGTCTCAATATCCACTGTGCTTGCGACCACATTTTCTAGCAAGGGTAAGGCTTGTGGCCAATTTTTTTGTGCACATAAAATAACGGCTTTGTTTTTGGCGGCAAGCCAGTAATTGGGCTCAATACCTAAGGCTTGGTTAAAACCTTCAATGGCCTCAATCAGTTTACCTTGCTCCATTTGCACAGAGCCAAAAGCGTTCCAAGCGGCGGCCGATTGTGGGTTTAAACTTAAGGCTTTGTCGGCATAGCGTTTGGCATTTTTATACGCTTTATTTTGGCGAAACACATTGCTTAAATTAATGTGCGCCTCTAGGTAATTTGGTGCGAGTTTAATGGCTTGTTTAAGATCTTGCTCCGCCAATAAATATTGCTGCAAAGCCAGCAAAACCGTGCCGCGCGTATTAAAGTAAATAGCTTGTGGGTTTTGTGCGATGGCGCGATTGACGTAATGCAAGCCAGCTTCTATAGCACCTTGGCGATAATGTGCCTCGCCTATTAAATGTAGTGCATCTGGATGATTAGGTGATTGCGCTAATATGGCTTCATAGCATTGTATTGCTTGCGTGTAATGGCCTTGTTGGTGCAATGCAATACCTTGCTCTAACAAAGTGGGTGAGGGGGTATTTAGCGAGAGCATTGCATTATTATTACATTGAATCGAGTGTGCTAAGCAATTGCTGACTGATTATTTAAATGTGTAGCCTACACCCACGCCAACTGAAGTAGTACTGCCTGCAACACCCGCTGAGCCCTTAATCATCACATTGGGCGCAATAGATGAGCCAAAGCCAACTGAGACTGCACTCTCACCGCCAGAAAAGCCAATAGCCGCACCAATGGTGGTTTCGCCTACCGATAGCCCTGCAGGCATAGGCAGGTTATTTAAGGCCGCCGCAATCGCGCCTTGTTGATTTGCAAGCTTTCTTATTTCTTCAATATTATTTGTGATTTGGCGTAATTGGCCCATGTTGGCTGCATCGCTATCTAGCACGCCATTACCTACATTTTGTACACGGTTGCCGCCCATATCGACTGATGCTCCAGGTGCAACAGTTAAGCTTCTTGCAATGGCTGCATTATCCACATTTAAGTTGATAACGCGCGCATTGGTAGAGGTGATATTGGTAACAGACGCATTGCTAGGGGTTAGGTTAGTTGTACTCGTGGCGACAGATGTCATATTGGTAACAAAGCCATTGGTCGCAGTAACATTAGTTGTGCTAACCGTGCCAGCTGAGATTCCATTGGCACTTAGATTGGTTGTAGTAAAGTTGGTGCTACTGAGATTAGCGCTGCTTAAATTAGTCGTGCTGATTGTACCAGATGATAAATTCGACACCGAGCCGTTCGTTGCCGTTAAATTGGTCGTACTAATGGTACTCGATGTTAAATTAGTCACTAGGCCATTGGTGGCACTAAGGTTGGTAGTGCTCAGCGTGCCTGAGGTTAAATTAGTTAAACTCGCTGATGCTGCGGTAAGGCTAGATGCGCCCACTGTGCCAGCACTGATGCTGTTAGCGGTTAAGTTAGTTAGCGAGGCATTGGTGGCACTAAGGTTGGTAGTGCTCAGCGTACCTGAGGTTACATTAGTTAAACTCGCTGATGCTGCGGTAAGGCTAGAAGCGCCCACTGTGCCAGCACTGATGCTGTTAGCGGTTAAGTTGGTCACACTGCCACTTGTAGCGGTAAGCCGCGTTGTACTCACTGTACCTGAGGTTAAATTCGACACCGAGCCGTTCGTTGCCGTAAGGTTTGTCGTACTCACGGTACCGGAAGTCAGGTTGGTCACACTTCCACTTGTAGCAGTAAGCCGAGTTGTACTTACAGTACCTGAGGTTAAGTTAGTTGCGCTTACGGTTAATGCACTTAAACTGCCCACGCTACCCGTTGCGGCTAAAGTACAATCCACATTATTGTTGGCTACCGCAGTGCCGCATTGCACAATATTACTAGCTGCAAAGACCCGCGGTACATACATGGCCATTGGCAAGGTGATAACTAATCCATCGTTTATTAACAACATGGCTAGATTGTTGCTAATCAGTAACCCGTGTTTTTTATTGCTTTTCTGCGTTACTTTAGTCAAAATAACCCTTTAATATCAAGCTTTATAGTTATAGGGTATTTAATAATAAACAATTATAAGTGAATTTAAGGTTAAATTGTAACGTATTGTAAATGTAAGCTGGTTCAGTGGGCGTAATCTACTGCATTTCAGTATTGGTTTAAAGAGTTGAAATCACAAAAAAAAGGCGCTAGAAGCGCCTTTTTAAATCTAACTAATACTACTTAGCCGGCATTGCTTCTGCAACTGAAGCTAGCTCAGTAATCTATTTAAAATTCTCTATACCACCTTTAAATATGTCAATACATGGTGTTTGTAGCTGGTTTGTCGTCATGATTTACACTTGCAGCATCTGCTAAATCTTTACATTTAAAATCTGCACTCCAAGTAACAATTGATTTGTCTTTGTCTACTGCTTTAACTTTAATGACAGCTGAGTAGCTAGTAACGAGTAAAAACTTTCAGTAATTTTTAGCCGTACATCATTTTTTAGCAATATAACAAAGGGGAAGATTAAAGTTTGATTGCTTTAATTCTGTTTAATGGGAAAGAGCTTTCTTTTTGAGTATCTATCCGGTTAATGAAAAACACTTGGGCTAATCTTGAATTCTTTAATGTAGTGCCGAAAAACTTATTTGCTGCGTGAAAGGTGTCACCTTCATAAAGTATCAATGTGTTATAGACATTGTTCACTCTAACTATCTCATCAAACATGCCATGATAATCTGTAGACATTACTTTTTTGCCAGATCTAAATTTTGCATCATTTTGCTCTAAAGCACGAATATATTTTTCTTGATTAAATTTATCATTTTTCTTGAATAAAGAAGTGCCGGAATTTAAAGGAGCATTCGGCGTTAAATACAGTACCGCAGCAAATACAGTGTCAGTATCAGAGTGGAGCACGCCCTTGCTAAAGTCTTCTGTAACACTTTGGAAGCTCGTTGAAATTCCCCATCTCATATGATCATTTTCAGTATTATGAAAGATTGAAACCAGTTTTTTACAGATTTTTTCATGCAATTCAACATCTAAATCAAATACATCTTTTGTTCTAGAACCGGGATATACATGTCTGATATCAGGCCTATCATGACAAAATTGATATTTCTGAGCTAAGGCAAACTTTCTCATAGCATCAGGATTGTCATAAAAATTATCTACTACTGTAACTGGATATAAATTCATATTTAAGCTTATCAAGGTTAAAATTTAAAAAATGTTTTTAAAGTATATCAAAAAGTTATCTAAAGCTTAAGACTGGATTTACTCACTTAAATACGTCTGCTTGTTTTTATTTTAATGAAATCAACTGTCTGATTATTTGATAAAGTAACCTACATATTAAAACGTAGCACAAAAGACAAAAGGCCTACAGCGATTAAACTGTAAGCCTTTGTTTTTATTGGTGCGCCCGGAGCGATTCGAACGCCCGACCCCTTGGTTCGTAG
>JACMNP010000117.1 GCA_014378495.1 Methylotenera sp.
ACCTCCTGCAAGTTGGATTGAGCCATTGCCTTCTGCCCAGGCGCATGATGGAAAATTGAGCGAATTAAAAAATTGGTGGCAGCAGTTTAATGATCCAGAATTAATTAAATTAATAGAAGCGGCTCAAGCAGTGAGCGCTGATATTGAAGCTGCAAAGGCAAGAATCGTTGCATCTCAAGCGGCAGTGGCTGTTACTGAGGCACAACTATTACCGAGCATTAACGCAGAAGCAAGCGCTAGCCGTAGTAAAAATGGTGTGGTTTTTCCAACTGCAAATGCCGTGAGTGGAGACGTAAATGCGAGTTGGGAGCTTGATGTTTGGGGTAAAAATAAAGCGGATGATAATGAAGAGCAGGCTAAATTATCGAGTGTAAAAGCGCTGTGGCATGATGCTCGTATCATCGTCGCTGCTGAAACAGCAAAACAATATATTAATTATCGCTTATGTGAGAATTTAACTGATATTGCACAAAAAAATGCAGACTCTACCAATAAAACTGAGCAGCTATCACAGCTAACGGCTAAGGCAGGTTTTTTAGCCAGTTCAAGCCTGAGTCAGTCTGAGGGGCAAGCGGCAGAAGCAGCTAATCAACTTAAAAGGCGGTTATTACAATGCACCTTGATTGTAAAAAGCTTAGTAGCAATTACTGCTATCCCAGAGCCAGAATTAAGGGATATTTTGGCTAAAAATGCTAGAATAATTCCCATGCCTGCAGGTATAGCGGTTGCAACTGTGCCAGCCAAAATGCTTGAACAACGCCCTGACGTATTGAGCGCTGAGCGTAATGTTGCAGCAGCAAGTTTTGAAATAAACTATGCTGTTGCTCAGAGATACCCTCGACTAAGTCTAGCTGGCAGCATTGGTTTAACTTATGACACCTCTGCTCGAAATTTAGCTTTTAACCGACGGGGTACTGCATTAGATGGTTTGACATGGTCAATAGGGCCTTTAGCGGTTTCATTGCCCCTATTTGATGCAGGCGTGCGAGAAGCCAATATTGATGCGGCAAAAGCACAATATGAAGCTGCAAAAAGTGTCTATGAAAGTGTCGTTCGTAATGCTGTTCGTGAGGTGGAAGAGGCATTGGCGACGCTAAACAGTACGACATTACGTGAAATTGATGTCAGAAAAGCTGCTAATCAATTTGAAATAAGCTATAAAGCTTCCGAAGCGCGATATCAGGCGAGCTTAGCCAATTTATTTGAGTTAGAAGAAGCACGTCGGGAAAGTTTGCAAGCAGATACCAATGTATTTACCTTACAAAATGAACGAGTGCTCGCTTGGATTTCACTTTATCACGCGATGGGCGGTGGATGGGTCGTTGCACAAAATACATTGCCTCAAGATACGCCTATACTTATTTTAGATCGTGAGCTTAAGCTTTAGCTAAACTACTTAAACGGGTGGTATAAGCTAACCTTGCTGTGATGGTTCTGCTTAACCGCTCGTCAAGATGAAAAGTGAAATACAGCATTAGATTTTTATGAAGTAAAAATTTAGAACTATTTATCAGCAATATTGGCATTTTATAAAATGAATTTACAATAAATCTTTGATATAAAAATGTAATTTAGAATTTAAATATCAATTAAGTACGACATGATATATAAGATTAAATATGAAATTTACCACCCCATTATCGACTAAATCGTTACTTCTCAGTAATAGAGCCAATTTGCTCATCACTCTATTATTGATACCTGTTTTTTGTGTTGCAGAGCAAGAAAACTCTAGTCCTTTGCCAGCGCTCACCGTAACCCTTACAAAAGTGCAACATGCAGAGTTTTCTACTAAGCTTTCTGCCAACGGTAATATTGCGGCTTGGCAAGAAGCAATTATCGGCAGCGAACTCAATGGCTTACGCTTAAGCAATGTATTGGTTAATGTCGGAGATGTCGTCAAAAAAGGACAGCTATTAGCTGATTTTTCAGCAGAAACAATTGAAGCAGAGTTAGCTCAGGCAAAAGGCAGTTTAGCTGAAGCAGAGGCGCAGGCCAAAGAAGCTGAGAATAATGCGACACGCTCTCGTACTTTACTAGATACTGGTGCGTTATCTAATCAACAGTTAGATCAATACACTAGTTTGGCTGAAACCGCTAAAGCGCGAGTAGAAGTGAATAAAGCGGCAGTCAATACACAACAAATACGCCTTAGAAATACTAAAATCTATGCACCCGATAGTGGTGTAATTTCAGCACGCAATGCGACAGTAGGCTCAATTATTAGTAGTGGTAATGAGCTCTTTAGATTAATTCGTCAATCTCGATTAGAGTGGCGGGCAGAAGTGGTTTCAGCAGATTTGCCTAAAATTAAAACTGGTATGTCAGTAAAAGTGACTGCGGCAGATGGTTCTAGCTTTAACGGAAAAGTGCGCAAAGTATCGCCAACGGTAGATATACAAACGCGTAATACGTTGGTCTATGTTGATTTACCTGCGAGTAGCACTGCAAAAGCGGGGATGTTTGCAAAAGGTGAATTTTTGTTAGGTCAATCTGATGCGTTATCTGTGCCACAGCAAGCACTGGTCATGCGTGATGGTTTCACTTATGTGTTTGTTGTGAAAAATAATCACGTGAAGCAAATTAAAGTACAAACAGGTCAGCGTGTTGGGGATTCAGTACAAATTATAAGTGGCTTGATACTTGATCAAATGTTGGTGGCTAAAGGCGGTGCATTTTTGTCAGATAATGATTTAGTCAAAGTGATTTCAAAACCTGCGGTAGTTAAATAAACAGCAGTCACATAAAACAGTAGCTAAATAAATACGCATGACATCAAATAATGAACTGCTGGATCAGACCTTATAAATAGTATGAATATTTCTGCTTGGTGCATTAAAAATCCGATACCAGCCATCATGTTATTTGTGATGCTCACATTTGCTGGTTTGGTGAGTTACCAAACCATGAAAGTGCAAAATTTCCCTGATCTTGATTTGCCTACCGTCAATGTAACCGCCTCTTTACCAGGTGCGTCACCTAGTCAATTAGAAACCGAAGTCGCACGCAAAATTGAAAATAGTATCGCTACTTTACAAGGCTTAAAGCACATTTATACCAAAGTGCAAGATGGCGTAGTGACTATTACGGTTGAGTTTCGGTTGGAAAAGCCGGTACAGGAAGCCGTAGACGATGTACGCTCTGCAGTATCGCAAGTGCGCGCAGATTTGCCCACAGACTTGCGTGATCCTGAAATCAGTAAGCTGAATGTAGCTAGTACGCCCATTTTATCCTACACCATTAGCGCGGCG
>JACMNP010000118.1 GCA_014378495.1 Methylotenera sp.
TGGGATTTAATTGATTGAATCTTTCAACTAGCGCATTATTGGTTTGTATCTGATTCGTTTCGGTTTAGCGCCTTCCTCACCCAAACGTTTACGTTTATCAGCTTCGTATTCTTGATAGTTCCCGTTAAAGAACGTCCATTGGGAATCACCTTCAGCCGCCAAAATATGCGTGGCGATACGGTCTAAGAACCAGCGATCATGTGAAATCACCAATACGCAACCTGCAAACTCCAACAAGGCATCTTCCAACGCACGTAAAGTTTCCACATCTAAGTCGTTTGATGGTTCATCTAGTAGCAACACATTGCCGCCAGAAATCAGCGTTTTCGCTAAATGTAAACGACCGCGCTCACCGCCAGAAAGCTGACCAACGATTTTTTGCTGGTCGCCCCCTTTAAAATTAAAACGGCCAATGTAAGCACGTGATGGCGTTTCATAACGACCTACTGTTAAAATATCCGAACCGCCAGAGATTTCCTCAAACACTGTTTTCTCACTGCTGAGTTCATCGCGGCTTTGGTCTACGTAAGCCATTTTAACGGTGCTACCGATTTTTACTTCACCACTATCTGGCTGTTCTTTGCCCGTAATCATTTTAAATAACGTAGATTTACCCGCACCATTCGGGCCGATAATGCCGACAATTGCACCAGCAGGCACACTGAAGCTCAAGTTATCAATCAGCAAACGGTCTTTAAAGGCTTTGCTCACGCCGTTAAACTCAATCACTTGGTCACCCAAACGCTCGCCCGCTGGAATAAAAATCTCCTGCGTTTCGTTACGTTTTTGGTATTCAGCGCTGGCTAACTCTTCATAGCGCGCAATACGTGATTTACTTTTTGCTTGGCGTGCTTTTGGGTTTTGGCGCACCCACTCTAACTCTGTATTCAATGCTTTACGGCGTGAAGACTCTTGCGACTCTTCTAACGCCAAACGTGCTTGCTTTTGATCTAACCAGCTTGAGTAATTACCTTTCCATGGAATACCATGGCCGCGGTCTAACTCTAAAATCCATTCTGCAGCGTTATCGAGGAAGTATCTATCATGCGTTACCGCCACTACGGTACCTGAGAAGCGCACCAAGAACTGTTCTAGCCATTCCACAGACTCTGCATCCAAATGGTTGGTTGGCTCGTCTAACAGCAGCATATCTGGCTTAGAAAGTAATAATTTACATAACGCCACGCGGCGTTTTTCACCACCAGAAAGTGGGCCAATTTTCGCATCCCACGGCGGTAAACGTAGCGCATCTGCGGCAATTTCTAGCTGCGTGGTTAAATCAGAACCGCTGGCTGCAATAATATTTTCATACTTGGCTTGTTCTTCAGCCAGCTTTTCAAAGTCTGCATCTGGCTCAGCATAAGCCGCGTATACGGCTTCTAGCTTGGCCTGCGCCTGCATCACTTCGCCCATGCCAGATTCAACTTCTTCACGCACGGTTTTTTCAGCATCTAATTGCGGCTCTTGCGCTAAATAGCCAATTACCAAGTTAGGCTGATGCTGCACTTCGCCTTCAAACTCTTTATCCACATCCGCCATAATGCGCAGCACGGTAGATTTACCTGAACCGTTCAACCCTAATAAGCCAATTTTGGCGCCAGGGAAGAAAGACAACGAAATATCTTTGATGATTTGCCGTTTTGGCGGCACGATTTTGCTCACGCGGAGCATAGACATTACATATTGAGCCATGATGTTTTTTTGAACTTATCTTAACAAACGAAAAGAATGAAAGCTTAACAGAAAGCATGCAAAACGGCTAAGGCAGGTAACGTTGCGTATAAAGGTATAATGCACGCACTCCAATCTATTTAAGCAAGCAATCACAAACAATGGCAATTAAATCAACCATCTATAAAATCGACCTGCAAGTTTCAGACATGGATCGCAATTATTACCAAGCGCATAGCCTGACCTTAGCCAAACATCCATCAGAAACTGATGAACGTGTGATGGTGCGGCTGATTGGCTTTGCGATGTATGCCAATGAAGCGCTAATATTCGGCAAGGGTTTAAGCGACGATGAAGAGCCAGATTTATGGCAAAAAGACCTGACTGGCGCAATAGAACTATGGATGGACGTAGGGCTACCAACTGAACGAGACATCAGAAAAGCAGCAGGGCGCGCCAAACAAGTAGTGGTAGTACTTTACGGCGGACGGATCGCCGATATGTGGTGGGCAACCAACAGTAAAGCACTACTCAAAACTAACAACCTCACCGTGATTAACTTACCTGATACTAAAGAGTTAGCCAGTATTGCCACACGCGGTATGAATATCAGCTGCACCATTCAAGATGGTCAGATTATGTTAAACCATGATAGGGGAAGTATAGATATCACACCTATTTTCTTGAAACAAAGCACCTAAAATTTAGCAGCATGGTGTATCTTAGCTAAATAGATAGATTGGAACATAAAATGCGTACAAATAATTTGGCGTTGGTTTTGTTAGCTATGTTGTTTTTTATTAGTCACCCCGTAATCGCAGAAGATTCAATTGTCTTCGTTCAACCCACAACCAATATTCAATTGGTTGATACTTCTAATACAACCTCTAACAGTGGTGCGAAAATAGACCTTATAAAAGATAGCAAAGAAAATAAAAGTTATCTGGTGCCTGCATTAGAAATTGTAGGTTTCGATTTTCTGTTAAATCAATTCAATAGGCATTACAGTGGTATTTCAGATTACGATTCAAATTTATCGACTATTCGCCATAACCTCAGAAGCAGTTGGGATGTTGATCGCGATTCTTTCAAAATCAACCAGCTGGGCCATCCATATCAAGGTTCCATGTACCATGGATTCGCTAGATCAGCGGGGCTTAATTACTGGGAATCTCTAGGTTACACCATTGCTGGGAGCGCTTTTTGGGAAATTGCTGGTGAAAAAGTACCCCCATCTAAAAATGATATGGTTTCTACAGGCATCGGCGGCTCTTTTCTAGGCGAGGCACTTTTTAGAATGTCGAATATTGTGCTTGAAAAAGGCGGTAGCCATCCCAGTATTTGGAATCAGCTAAGCGCAGCAGCAATCTCGCCGCCTACCGCATTCAATCGTTATGCATTTAATGATCGTTTTGATACCATTTTTAATAGAAACGACGCCGCTTATTACAGCCGGCTGCAGGTTGGCTTGAGCAATACGATTAAAAGCGATCAGACTACCACAAGGGATTTGAAGCATAATGATGCGCAATTAGATTTTTCTATGGATTATGGATTGCCAGGCCAGCCAGGCTATACTTATACTCGGCCTTACGATTACTTTGTGTTTCAAGCAGCTGCGTCTAGTGTGAACGTTTTTGAAAACGTACTCACACGTGGCTTGCTTTTTGGTACAGATTATAAAATTGGCGAAAACTACCGAGGTTTGTGGGGTATATATGGAAGTTATGATTACATCTCGCCACAAACTTTTCGTGTGTCAAGTACAGCATTGTCGCTAGGCACCACAGGGCAATTATGGCTTAGCGAATCTATCGCGCTACAAGGCTCGCTGCTTGGTGGTCTAGGCTATGCTGCTGTAGGCACAGTTGGCAGCAAAAACGACCTCGATTATCATTATGGTGTGGCGCCACAAGGTTTAATGGCATTACGCTTAATTCTGGGTAATAAAGCTTCCGTTGATTTTACTGGCAGAGAATATTTTGTGAGCGATATTGATACACCGACAAGAGGGGGTCACGATAACATTCTTCGCTCAGACCTCGCCTTTACCTACCGAATTTATGAAAAACATGCAGTTTCATTAAAGTACCAATGGAATCAGCGAGATGCTAACTATCCTGATTTAGGTGATAAACAACAGACGACGGGTACACTAGGTATATTTTATACGTACCTAGGACATGACGGTTTTGGTGCTACTGATTGGCGATAAACAATTGATAATTTTTTATTTATCAATAATTACTCAACTGTCACACTCTTCGCCAAATTCCTAGGCTTATCCACATCCGTCCCCTTTAATAACGCCGCATGATACGCCAGCAATTGTACCGGAATAGTGTGCAAAATAGGGGAGAGTACGCCCACATGACGCGGTGTACGAATCACGTGTACACCTTCAGATTCTGTAAAGTGGCTATCAGCATCTGCAAACACAAACAGCTCGCCACCGCGGGCTTTCACTTCTTGCATGTTAGATTTTACCTTTTCTAACAAAGCATCATTGGGCGCAATCACTACTACAGGCATATCGCTATCTACCAGCGCCAGCGGGCCGTGTTTAAGCTCACCTGCCGGGTAAGCTTCAGCATGAATGTAGGAAATCTCTTTTAATTTAAGCGCACCTTCTAATGCGATAGGGTAGTGTATGCCACGGCCTAAAAATAGTGCGTGCTGTTTATTGGCAAAGGCTTTTGCCCATTCGCGAATTTGAGGCTCTAAATTAAGCGCGTATTGCACACTGCCAGCTAACTGGCGCAAGGCTGATAGATGCTCTTGCTCAGCTTCTGCACTGAGTAAGCCGCGTTGTTTAGCTAATGTAGCGGCTAAAGTGAAGAGGGCGACTAATTGTGTAGTGAATGCTTTGGTTGAAGCCACACCAATTTCAGCACCAGCGCGCGTGTAAAAAATAAGCTGTGAAGCCCGTGGAATGGCGCTCTCTTGCACGTTACAAATCGCCAAAGTTAAGTGCTGGCCTAAGGATTTTGCGTGTTTTAGCGCTTCCATCGTATCCAGCGTTTCGCCAGATTGTGAAATGGTGACAATCAGTTGTTTAGGGTTGGGTACTGAAGTGCGGTAGCGATATTCACTGGCGATTTCTACATTGGTGGGCAGTTTTGCAATGCTCTCAAGCCAATATTTCGCGGTGAGCGCGGCGTAGTAGCTAGTGCCTGCGGCGACTATTAAAATACTATCGACTTGTTTAAAAATATCACTCGCGGCATCGCCGAATAGTGCGGGTGAAAATTTATTATCATCAATCAACGCTTCAATCGTATCTGTGAGCGCGCGTGGTTGCTCATGAATCTCTTTTTGCATGAAATGTGCGTAAGGGCCAAGCTCCATGCTGGTGAGCGATACATCACTCATGTTGATTTTACGTTCTACCGTATTGCCATCGCGACCAAAGATCGTCACACCATCACTGCGAATATCCGCCACATCACCATCTTCAAGATAAATGACTTTACGTGTGACAGATAAGACGGCTGAAACATCAGAAGCGATGAAATTTTCACCTTCACCCAAGCCAATTAATAATGGACAACCTAAACGCGCGGTAATCATATGTTCAGGTTCTTTCACTGAAATCACGCTAATGGCAAACGCACCTGTAAGCTCGGCTACCGCCATTTGTGTTGCAGTAAGCAGGTTTACATCTTTATGGTAGTAGTGAATCAGGTGTGCGATGACTTCAGTATCGGTTTGTGAGGTGAACTCGTAACCTAGTTTTTTAAGTTTTTCGCGTTGTTCATCGTGGTTTTCGATAATGCCATTATGCACAACTGCAATTTCACCTTTTGACACGTGTGGATGTGCATTGCTTTCCGTCACGCCGCCGTGAGTTGCCCAACGCGTATGCCCGATGCCAACCAA
>JACMNP010000119.1 GCA_014378495.1 Methylotenera sp.
CGTAAATTACAAACTGGTCTTATTTATCATTATGCATTCGCTATGATTATTGGCGTATTTTTAATGCTTACATTCTTCACTAAAGTATAAAAGTTTAAATAAAAATGGTTGACTACTTTACGCAACATCTTCTAAGTTTTGCTATATGGGTGCCAGTATTTTCTGGCATACTTGTGTTATTTACTGCTAACGATAATAAGCCTAATTCTACGCGTTGGTTAGCGCTTGCCGCTAGCGTGATTAGCTTTTTAGTAACGTTACCGCTTTATACGCATTTTAATTTCATTGATGGTGGCTTTCAGTTTCAAGAGGGCTTTAGTTGGATACCAGCGTTCAATATTAACTATCATTTAGGCGCAGATGGTATTGCAATACCCTTGATATTACTGACTAGTTTTACCACGGTAATTGTAGTAATAGCTGCATGGGAAGTGATTGAAAAGCGCGTTGCGCAGTACATGGCGTGCTTCCTCATTATGAGTGGTTTGATGATAGGGGTATTTAGTGCTTTAGATGCTATTTTGTATTATGTGTTTTGGGAAGCTATGTTGATACCAATGTTCTTGATCATTGGTATATGGGGTGGCCCTAATCGTGTCTATGCCACTATCAAGTTTTTCTTATATACCTTACTCGGTTCATTACTAATGTTGGTAGCTTTCATTTACTTGTATTTACACACAGGTAGTTTTGAAATTGTAGATTATTATCAAGTTCAAATGCCATTGAACGTACAAGTGCTTATTTTCTTAGCGTTTTTTGTAGCTTTTGCCGTTAAAATTCCTATGTGGCCGGTACATACTTGGTTACCAGATGCGCACGTAGAAGCTCCAACAGGTGGCTCAGTAGTTTTAGCAGCCATCGCACTTAAACTCGGAGGCTACAGTTTCTTGCGCTTTGCTATGCCAATTGCACCAGATGCAGCGCATTATTTATCGGGCTATATGATTGCTTTGTCACTCATAGCGATTGTTTATATTGCATTGGTCGCACTAGTGCAAAAAGACATGAAAAAGCTGATTGCATACTCCTCAATCTCGCACATGGGTTTTGTAACCTTAGGTTTCTTTATTTTTAATAACTTAGGCTTAGAAGGCGCAATTGTACAAATGGTATCGCATGGGTTTATTTCTGCAGCCATGTTCTTGTGCGTAGGTGTGCTATACGACCGTGTGCATAGCCGCCAAATTGAATCTTATGGAGGAGTCGCCAATACTATGCCGACTTTTGCCGCATTCGCTGTATTGTTCGCGATGGCAAATAGTGGTTTGCCAGGCACATCAGGTTTTGTGGGTGAATTTATGGTGATTCTTGGTGCTATCGAAGCCAATTTTTGGTACGCGTTTTTAGCTTCATTCACATTAATTTTTGGTGCAGCCTATACATTATGGATGGTGAAGCGCGTGTTTTATGGTGAAATTGCAAATGCACAAGTAGCCGCTTTAAAAGATATTAATAAGCGTGAGTTTCTAATACTAGCTACTTTAGCAATACTCGTGTTAGCACTAGGCATATACCCTCAGCCATTAACGGATATGACCAATGCTACAGTCACGCAGTTACTCTCTCATTTAGCGCAAAGCAAGCTGCCAGCTGCATTGTCTACAGTTATACCAGCAGGTTTATAGGTTATGGAAAATATACGTTACGACCTTGCAACAGCACTGCCTGAAATAGTCATCGTATGTATGGCTATGTTCGTGCTACTGGCTGACCAGTTTGTTAAAAATAATAATCGCATTGCGATTTATGGTATCTCGCAACTGACTTTGTTAGTAGCGGCCTATTTAACTTTTAGCACACACTCACCTAGTGTCACTTATGCATTTACAGGTACATTTGTAGATGATGCGATGGCAGATGTTTTGAAACTGATGATTTACTTAGGTACCTCATTGATTTTTGTTTACAGCCGTCAATATATCCAGCAACGCGACATGTTTCGAGGTGAGTTCTATGCCTTAGTGCTGTTCTCTGTCGTTGGTATGATGATTATGGTCTCTGGCCAGAACATGCTGACACTTTATGTAGGTTTAGAACTTTTGTCGTTAAGCTTGTATGCATTAGTGGCACTAGACCGCGATAATGCGCGCGCAACAGAAGCTGCAATGAAGTATTTTGTGTTGGGGGCATTAGCTTCTGGTATGTTGTTATACGGCATGAGTATGATTTATGGCATGACGGGAAGCCTCAATATTGCTGAAATCAACAATGCACTGCAAAGCGGTCAAAACATACATGCAGTGTTAATCTTAGGTTTGGTATTTATTGTTGCAGGCTTAGCATTTAAATTAGGCGCTGTACCATTTCAAATGTGGGTGCCTGATGTGTATGAAGGCTCACCCACAGCTGTCACCATGCTTATCAGTTCAGTGCCTAAGTTGGCAGCATTTGCCTTCGTGATTCGTATTCTTGTACAAGGGTTACAAACGCTCGCGGTCGATTGGCAACAAATGCTGATGATTATGGCTGTGCTGTCTATTGTTATTGGTAACATTACCGCCATCGCCCAAACCAACTTAAAACGTATGTTAGCTTATTCTACAATCTCACATATAGGTTTTGTGCTATATGGTTTGATGAGTGCAAGTATCAATGGTTTTGTCTATGCTTTGTTTTATGTGGTAGCATATGTGCTCATGACTTTGGCGGGTTTTGGTATTATTTTATTGCTATCGCGCAAGGGTTTTGAGGCCGATAAGCTAGATGATTTAAAAGGCTTAAACCAGCGTAGCCCTTGGCACGCATTTCTGATGTTAATTGTTATGTTCAGTATGGCTGGAGTGCCGCCAACGTTAGGTTTTTATGCAAAATTCAGTGTACTGCAAGCCGCTTTGCAAGCAGGTTATTTATGGTTGGTAGTATTCGCAGTATTAATGGCAGTGATAGGCGCTTTTTACTATCTCCGCGTGATTAAATTAATGTACTTTGATGAGCCAATTGATCACCATCCTATTGAAGCACCTATTGATATGCGTATTGCATTAGGTGTAAATGCGCTATCTTTATTAGCGATAGGCATCATGCCGCAAGGCTTGATGGAATTATGCGCTTATGCCATTACTAGAAGTTTAAGCTAATGGGTACTTTGTTTGAAAATACAGGTCTAAATACTACTTGGATATTACTTGGTTTGATATTCTTTGCCGCTAATTTACCTTGGTTTTCAAACAAACTTTTTTATGTGATTCCTGTAAAAGAAATGCCTAAAAATTTAGCTTGGTGCTTACTTGAGCTTGTCGTGCTTTATTTTATTGTAGGTGCTGTAGCGTTGTATGCTGAGAATGCTACTTTTGGTCAAATTGCACCACAAGGTTGGGAATTTTACGCAGTGACTGGTTGCTTATTTCTTGTATTTGCATTTCCTGGTTTTGTGTATAAGGTGCTTTATAAATAGACGCAATTTAAGCAAGTATTGATTGTAAAAGAGTGTCTTTTATACTAAATTTATATAATAAATACTTGTAAATTTTCACGTAACGCTCAAAAATAGTGAACGTTAGCACTTAGCCTTCGTACTTAGCCTTAGTGCTCAAGCAAACCAAAAGTACTTAATGCCAACTTAAATTATTCCATATACTTACGAGGCCAGCGATGCGCTTAGATGACGAACGTGAAAGTAGTAACGTAGAAGACAGGCGTGGTAGCGGTGGTGGTTTACCGATTGGTGGCAAAGGCATCGGCATTGGTACCATTGCGATTGCGCTGGTAGCTATGTATTTTGGTGTAGACCCTTCAGTAGTCCTTAATATTGGCCAAGGCTTACAACAGAATGCACCTGTAGAGGCGCGACCGATTCCAGCGGATGACCAAAATGCTAAGTTTGTCGCGAAAGTGCTGGCGAGCACCGAGGATACATGGGGCAAGCTGTTTGAAGCATCTGGCCAAAAATATCCTGCACCAAAACTAGTGTTATTTAGTGGGCAAACACCAACTGCATGTGGCTCTGGCCAAGCGGCAATGGGGCCATTTTATTGCCCTGGCGACCAGAAAGTTTACATTGATCTTAGTTTCTATCAAGAAATGAAAACGCGTTTTCATGCACCAGGCGATTTTGCACAGGCCTATGTGATTGCGCATGAAGTGGGCCATCATATTCAAAACCTACTAGGCATATCAGACAAAGTGCAACAAGCACGCCAAAATGCGCGTAACGAGGCGCAATCTAATCAGCTTTCAGTGCGTTTAGAATTGCAGGCAGATTGCTATGCTGGGGTATGGGCGATGCACGCTGATGGCACCGATCGAATTTTAGAGGCGGGTGATGTTGAAGAAGCCATGACGGCTGCTGCAGCTATTGGCGATGATGCCCTGCAAAAGCAAGCGCAAGGTTATGCCGTGCCTGATAGTTTTACCCACGGCACCTCTGCACAACGTATGCATTGGTTTAATCAAGGGTTAAGCACAGGCAATATCAAGCAATGTGATACGTTCACTAACGCATCGATTTAAAATAATCTCTTCGGTTTCACTTAACCATATTTTACGGATTCTATGGATTTAACAGAACATTGCATTAGCTCAGAAGTGATTGCAGCAGGGGGTATGCTCACAGTGAAGCGAGACCAAGTCCGATTACCCAATGGTAATATGAGTTACCGCGAGTATGTCATGCATCCAGGTGCCGTAGTGATAGTGCCTATATTACCCAATGGCAATGTGGTGTTAGAAAAACAGTTTCGCTATCCCCTACATCAGGTATTTATTGAGTTGCCAGCAGGCAAGATAGATGCGGGTGAAGAGATTTTAATCACTGGTCAGCGAGAGTTGCTAGAAGAAACTGGTTACAGCGCCAATGAGTGGATTACGCTTGGCTATCAGCATCCATGTATTGGCTATTCAAATGAAGTGATTTACATGTTTCTTGCACGCGGTTTAGTATCTGGCAGTCATCAACGCGATGAAGATGAAACCTTAGAAGTCTTTGAAGTAAGCTTTGATGATTGTTTAACAATGATTCAAAGGGGTCAGATTACTGATGGAAAAACGATTATTGCTATCTTATTAGCCGAAAAATACTTACAAGGCAGCACTTAAACTTATGCCTAAAGTACTGATTGTAGGTTGTGGAGATTTAGGTGGTAAGGTCGCTAGTCAGCTTGCGCTATTGGGGATTGAAACCATAGGTGTGAGGCATAGCAATATTGCGATAAGTGGCGTTGCTATTATTCAGGCCGATGTCACACAACCTGCAACTTTAAATATTCTTAATGCTGTGCATCCAGAAGTCCTAATATATTGCGTCGCTGCAAATGGTCAAACAGATGCGCAATATAAAGCCCATTATGTCGATGGGTTACGACATATATTAGCTACTCAAGTGGATAACTCTAGCTTAAAACATGTATTTTTTGTATCAAGCACACGTGTATATGGGCAAAAGTCTGAGGCACTGTTAGATGAGTCAATCACTGCAATCCCTAGTGATTTTGGTGGTGAGCGTTTACTAGAAGCAGAAAACCTACTCAAAACGCTGCATTGCAATACTACGGTATTAAGATTGTCCGGCATCTATGGGCCAGGTAGATTACGTATGATTAACTTAGCAAAATCTCCTAAAAATTGGCCCATGCAAAATAGCTGGAGTAATCGCATTCATCGTGATGACGCTGCTGCATTCATGGTGTTTTTAGTCACACAGGCGTTGGCTGGTAAAGCCTTAGCGCCTTGCTATATTGTCACTGACGCAAAGCCAACGACACAATATGAAGTATTGCAATGGATTGCTGCGAAGCTAAATGTTAAGGCACAAGTTGCAACGCCAGTAATTGAAGGTGGAAAAAGGCTGAGTAATCGAGCGATGTTAGCTACAGGTTTTAAATTGCAATATCCAGATTTTAAAGCAGGGTATCAGTCACTATTAAATGAAGTTTCTATGCAAGAGTCGTTATTACCACATGGTGAGTAGGTTACGCTTATTGACACTAGTGGTTGGGCTACTTTACGTTGTTGTTTTTAACACCGCATTAGCAAATGATGATTTTAATCTTTGGCTAACTACTCTTAAACAAGAGGCTTTAGCGGCAGGTATCAGTGATAAAACTGCAACAACAACTATTAATCATATTGAGTTAATGCCTAACGTAATCAAGTTAGATCTTGCTCAACCTGAATTTATCAGCCCATTTCTTGATTATTACTATCAGCGGGTAGATGCTGCAAAAATTGCGCGTGGACGCTTGTTACTGGCTCAACACGAAGTGTTACTTAATCAAATTGAAGCACAATATGGCGTGCCAAAGGCGCTTCTTGTCGCGTTCTGGGGCATGGAAACTAACTATGGTAGTCAGCAGGGCAATATTGATACTTTATCCACACTGGCGACATTGGCTTATGACGGTCGTCGTGCAGGATTCTTCCGTAGTCAGTTATTAGATGCTATGCGCATGATAGATGCGGGTAATGCAAGTGTAGATAAATTTCGTGGTTCATGGGCGGGTGCTTTCGGCAATATGCAATTTATGCCTACTACGTTTATGACTTATGCGGTGGATGGCGATGAGGACAAGCATATTGATATAGTCAATTCTGCCGCGGATGCTTTTGCCTCAGCAGCTAATTATTTAGCGCAAGTGGGCTGGCGCAAAACTGAGCCAGCAATGATAGAAGTGCAATTACCTGAAAATTTTCAATGGCAAAATGCACAACTCAACTTAAGAAAATCAACCGAAGAATGGACGAATTTAGGCGTTACAGCACTTTATTCAACCAATGATTACACTAAAAATAGTGATGAAGTTAATCAGATAGCACAGACTTCCAATGGCTCAAAGATTTCAGAAAAGCCTTCACAAAAAGTTTCTGCTAAAGCTAACATTAGTAAAATACAGTCCAAAAACTACCAGTCTAATAAAACTAAAAATAGTCATAAAGATAGTATTGCGCATAAAAAATCGGTCACTAAAAAATTTGTCAATAAAAAAACGATTAAGCGACCTTATCAAAACTCGACGTCTAACGATTTAATTCATAACCCTTTGACTAATGATGCATTAGTAAGCACCTCAATATTATCAAACACTAACAGTCAAGCCGCTATTTTATTACCACAAGGTTGGCGTGGACCTGCCTTTATGGTGTTTGATAATTTTGATGCCATTATGGATTGGAATCGTTCAGTCAATTATGCGCTCTCTGTAGCACAACTCGCTAAGCGTCTTCAAGGTGAGTCTAAAATCATTGGTGGACAGATAGCAGAAGCAGGGGCACTTACTTTTCAACAGATGTTTGCCTTGCAAGCCGCTTTAAATAAGCGTGGGTTTGATACTGGTGAGCCCGACGGTTTTCCAGGTTTACAAACGCAAGCCGCTGTCCGTGCCTATCAACTGTCGCAGAATTTACCAGCAGATGGTTACGCTAGCCCAAGCTTGTACAATCGTTTACAGTCATCACCATAAATAGTTGATTAGCGTGTTAAAAACCAGCCTGTGAGGCTCATTCTGTCTTGAGTAGCTGGTAAAACCTCATGATAAAAAGTATCTGATAAGAATACGACTAGTCTGCCTGCAACCGGTAATACATCAATGAATGCTGTCGATGTAAGGTTGTCATCATGGTTAAGATATAGTCGTAACTCGCCACCATGTTCAGCTAACCAATTCTGATTTAAATACAAAATACAACTAATTTGCCGCAGTGGTTGCTTAGTTGCCTGATCGATATTCTTAAATCTATCAATATGTTTTTTGTAGCTGGCTCCAGCTGCGTACAAGGCCAAATGGCTTTCTAGGGCATATAAGCCTAAATATAGTGCTTGATTCAAGTTAGATCGTAAATCTTCCATTCGGTTGAAGTAAGCTTGTTGGGCATTACTAGCATTGGTTTCATCTAACCAATAAATAATATCGCCACGTAACTGATGATTAACCGCTTTATGTATTCGCCCCGTGCCAGCAATTTGCATCTTTTCTGCATCATTTAGCGTAGTTATTTCATGAGTTAAAGCCAATATATCTGCTTCATTAATAAAGTTATCTATGACGCAAAAGCCGTGTTCAGCAATTTTATTCACGAGTGCATCAATATTGTGTGCAAGATAATCAGTCAACATCTTACTATTATAGCGTTTGTAGTTTGCGCCTAAGCTTGCAATCAGCTAAAATCACGCCTTGTTTGAAATGACGGTATAAATAACTCCTATTCAAACAATATTAAAATACATTTAGGCGGTTAGCTCAGTTGGTTAGAGCGCTTGGTCGACATCCAAGAGGTCAGCAGTTCGAGTCTGCTACTGCCTACCATGATTTATACATAACTTTTTTCATAAAAAGTGGTTTATACAAAGAACATTAAAGTCAAAGCCGTTAAGTTAACGGCTTTTATTGTTTAAAACGCCTAATTAAATTGATGGATAACTAAAATGCCAGTAATTCGCTTACCCGATGGCTCTGAACGCAACTTTGATGCACCTGTCACCGTGGCAGAAGTTGCGATGAATATTGGCGCAGGCTTAGCTAAAGCTGCGCTTGCAGGTAAAGTGGATGGCGTTTTAGTAGATACCTCATATCTCATCAGTCAAAATGCTGAACTCGCGATTATCACTGATAAGAATCCAGAAGGTTTAGATGTCATTCGCCATTCAACTGCTCATTTGTTGGCGTATGCCGTAAAAGAATTGTTTCCTGATGCGCAAGTGACGATTGGCCCTGTGATTGAAAATGGTTTTTTCTATGATTTTTCATACAAACGCCCATTCACACCTGAAGATTTAATCGCCATAGAAAAGAAAATGGGCGAGCTCGCTAAAAAAGATGAGCAAGTGACGCGTAAAGTATTGCCGCGTGACGAAGCGGTGGATTATTTCAAATCGATAGGCGAGCACTATAAGGCGGAGATTATTGCCAGTATTCCAGCGGGTGAAGATGTTTCGCTGTACACCGAAGGTAATTTCACCGACTTGTGTCGTGGGCCACACGTGCCAAACACTGCCAAATTAAAAGCCTTCAAACTCATGAAGTTGGCGGGTGCTTACTGGCGTGGCGATAGCAATAACGAGATGTTGCAGCGCGTATATGGTACGGCTTGGCGGAATAAAGAAGAGCTTGAAGCCTACTTGTTTCAGCTAGAAGAGGCTGAAAAACGTGACCATCGCAAACTAGGTAAACAGCTTGATTACTTCCACATGCAAGACGATGCACCTGGTATGGTGTTCTGGCATCCGCGTGGTTGGAGCATTTGGCAAGAAGTTGAGCAGTACATGCGCAAAATGTTTCGTGATTACAATTATCAAGAAGTGCGCACGCCAACCATTATGGATAGAACCTTATGGGAGAAATCAGGCCATTGGCAAAACTACCGTGAAGGTATGTTTGTAACATCATCAGAAAATCGTGATTATGCTGTAAAGCCGATGAATTGCCCTGGCCATGTGCAAATTTTCAATAGTAGTTTGCATAGTTATCGCGACCTTCCTTTGAGATTGGCTGAGTTTGGTTCATGTCATCGTAATGAGCCTTCAGGTTCACTACATGGTTTGATGCGTGTACGCGGCTTTACCCAAGATGATGCGCATATTTTTTGTACAGAAGAGCAAGTTGAAGCAGAAGTAGCTGATTTCATCAAAATGCTTTACAAAGCCTATGGTGACTTTGGCTTTAATGATGTGTTGGTCAAGTTGTCTACTCGCCCTGAAAAACGTATTGGTACTGATGCGGACTGGGATAAAGCCGAAACATCTCTCGCCAACGCATTGAAATTAAATAACCTTGAGTTTGAATATCAGCCAGGTGAGGGTGCATTTTACGGCCCTAAAATTGAATTTACGCTTAAAGATAGCCTAGGTCGTTTATGGCAATGCGGTACGATACAGTTAGACCCTAACCTGCCAGAGCGTTTAGGCGCAGAATATGTGGCTGAAGATAATAGCCGTAAACGTCCCATTATGTTGCACCGTGCAATCGTTGGTTCTATGGAACGTTTTATTGGGATATTGATTGAGAATTACGCAGGCGCAATGCCGCTATGGCTTGCACCAGTGCAAGTGATAGTGCTGAACATTTCAGAAGGTCAGGCGGATTACGTGCGCCAAGTGGTTGAAATGTTGAAGAAAAATGGCATCAGATGCGAATTTGACTTGAGAAATGAGAAGATTACCTATAAAATACGCGAACATAGCATGCAGAAGATGCCTTATTTGCTAGTTGCAGGTGAGCGTGAAATGCAGGCGGGAAATGTAGCCGTGCGTACCAGAAAAGGTGAAGACCTAGGTTCTATGCCGATTGCAGCGCTCATTGAGCGCTTAAAAGCAGAAGTTGAAACTAAGGTTTAACTTGTTAAAAGTTGGCTAAAACTGCTAACTTAAAACTTATTTCTGAAAATGCGCGGCTTAACTATTTGGAGAATTTGATATAGCACAGGATAAAGATACACGAATTAATGGCGACATTACAGGGTCGCAAGTTCGTTTGGTGGGGATAGAAGGTGAACCGTTAGGCATTATGTCGCTAACGGAGGCATTTGCAAAAGCAGAAGAAGCTGATATTGATCTTGTGGAAATTGCGCCTAACGCTGTCCCGCCAGTGTGCAGATTATTGGATTACGGTAAGTTTAAATACGCCGAAAGTAAAAAGCAGCACGAAGTTAAGTTGAAGCAAAAGCAAGTGGTGGTAAAAGAGATTAAGTTTCGCCCAGGTACTGATGATGGCGATTACAACATTAAAGTACGCAATATCATCCGTTTTATTGAAGATGGTGATAAAGCGAAAATCACGCTACGTTTTAGAGGTCGTGAGATTACGCATCAAGAGTTTGGTTTAGCGTTACTTAGACGTGTAGAAGCAGATACAAAAGAAGTGGCAGTGGTAGAGCAATTTCCAAAAATGGAAGGTCGCCAAATGGTGATGGTGCTTGGCCCGCATAAAAAAGTTAAGTAGTTTAGTTGTAAAAATGTAGTAAAAGCGTTGGTAAAACCTAGAGTGACACGGCTTAACGGCATGCCTAAGCACTCATAACTTAAGTTCAAGGAGAACAAAATGCCAAAAATGAAAACCAAGAGTGGTGCTAAAAAGCGCTTCAAGTTCTTGGGTAATGGTAAAGTGAAACGTACACATTCACACTTACGCCATATCCTCACAAAAAAGACCACCAAGCAAAAGCGTAAACTACGCGGCACGGCGATCATCTCACCAACAGACGTCAAACGCGTTCGCGCAATGATGCCAACACGATAAGGAGACCGATATGCCTAGAGTAAAACGTGGTGTCATTGCTCGCGCTAGACACAAGAAAGTATTAAAAGCCGCTAAGGGTTACCGCGGTCGTCGTAAAAACGTTTACCGCGTTGCTAAGCAAGCAGTAATGAAAGCTGGTCAATATGCTTATCGTGATCGTCGTCAGAAAAAACGTCAATTCCGTACATTGTGGATTGCGCGTATCAATGCTGGTGCACGTGAATGCGGTTTGACCTATAGCCGCTTCATGAATGGCTTGAAAAAAGCAGCGATTGAAGTAGATCGTAAAGTATTAGCTGATTTAGCAGTATTTGATAAAGTGGCATTTGCACAATTCGTTGAAATGGCAAAAAAAGCTTTAGCAGTTTAATTATTAAACTCAAATTTAGTTAAATAAGTAAAAAAAGAGGCTTCGGCCTCTTTTTTTTGCTGTAAAATTCTATCTTGAAATTTATTCAGTAGAATCAACACATTATAAAAAATAACTTTAGAAATAATGTCTAAAGTCAATTAAAAAGATTAAAGATAACAAATCACATGGCAGACTTAACGCATTTAATTTCAGAAGCACAAACAGACTTTGCTAATAGTAGCTCCATGAATGATTTGGAAAATGCGAAAGCCAAATACCTAGGTAAAACCGGTCTGCTGACAGACGCCTTGAAGGGCTTAGGTAAGTTAAGTAATGAAGAGCGGCCAGCCGCTGGTGCTGCGATTAATGTGGTTAAACAAGGTGTAGAGGCAGCATTAACTGCACGACGCGAAGCTTTACTCAATGCGGAGCAAGCTAAACAATTAGCACAAGAGTCTATAGATGTGACCTTGCCTGCGCGTGCACAATCGCAAGGTGGTTTGCATCCAGTCACATTGACATTGCAACGTATTGAACAGTTATTCCATTCGATTGGTTTTGAAGTGGCCACCGGCCCTGAAATTGAAACCGATTTTTACAATTTCACTGCGTTAAACATTCCTCAAGACCATCCTGCGCGTGCGATGCATGACACGTTTTATATTGATGAAGCGAATGTGTTGAGAACGCATACTTCACCTGTACAAATTCGCTACATGGAGAATGCTTTAAAAACTAATAAAACGCCGCCATTAAAAATAATCGCGCCGGGTCGTGTCTACCGTGTTGATTCTGATGCGACACACTCTCC
>JACMNP010000120.1 GCA_014378495.1 Methylotenera sp.
ATCTGCATTTTTCACCGCTTTCGCAACAGCATCCACATGTTTGCTATTACGTTCAATAATGTCGTACTTCATCGCAAAGTTACCAGCAGTATCGACTGCGCCATTTTTTGGAATTAAGTCACGCACATGGCCATAAGAGGCAAGCACTTCAAAATCGCTTCCAAGATATTTCTTCAGCGTTTTCGCTTTGGAAGGTGATTCAACAATTAGCAGTTTGGACATGAATGCCTAAAAAAGGATTGCATCAAGCGATGCAGCAAATGAGATTATAGGGTAATGGTTTGAATGATAACAAGGTAAATGGCTATAGGACAACAACTTACGCGACATACTACGTTAATTTACAGATTTTCTGATGTTGTTTTGTTACGCGTAAACTCGATTCGTGTGCCATCGGTGTTATTTAAACTTAAAGCTGCTCCTTGGGTTTCAGAATGTTTGGCTGCGATGTCACCAAATAGCGGATCTTCATCTTCTGGCTTCGCTTGCGTTAAGTTTTTAAAGTCGTACAAATTAAAATCAGCCAAGTGTGAAGGCTCTACATTACCAATGGCACGGAATATATTATTCACACGGCCAGGCTGCTCACGTTCCCAAGCTTGCAACATGTCTTTTACTTTTTGGCGTTGTAAGTTTTCTTGAGAGCCACATAGGTCGCAAGGAATAATTGGGAACTCCATTTGGCGGGCGTAGCTGGCGATGTCTTTTTCACTACAGTAAGCCAATGGGCGAATCACGATGTTTTGTTTATCGTTAGTCGCTAGTTTCGGTGGCATGGCTTTCATTTTGGCGCCAAAGAACAAGTTCAAAAACAAAGTTTCTACAATGTCATCACGATGGTGACCAAGCGCTATTTTATTAGCGCCTAGCTCTTTTGCGGTGGTATAAATCACACCACGGCGTAAACGTGAACATAATGAACAAGTCGTTTTACCCTCAGGTATTTTTTCCTTAACAATAGAATAAGTATCTGCTTCAACAATACGGTAATCAATGCCAAGTTTTTCAAAATAAGCAGGCAGAATATCTGCTGGGAAACCTGGTTGCTTTTGATCTAAATTCATTGCAATCAATTTAAAGTTGATAGGCGCACGTTCTTGTAGCGCTAACAATATCATTAACATGGCATGAGAATCTTTGCCGCCGCTCATGCAAACTAGCACGGTATCGCCTTCTTCAATCATGTTGTAATCGCCAATGGCTTTGCCAGTGGACGAAATTAAGCTATTGCGCAACTTGATGAAGTTATTGGAGTGGTTTGCGGGTAAATGTTTAATCATAATAATAAAAATATACTTTCGTCGCTATGCAGAGTTGCTCATAAAAATTACTCCTTACATATAAAACATATGCATCGTCGTAATTTTATAATCGCGCGTTTCGCAATAATATTAGGCAATTTATTGCCAATAAAATTGGTGAAGACCTTTACGATCTGCCTAGCTTAGAAATTAAATTTTTAGAGATTCCTTTAATAAAGCGCGTTAATTTTAAAGATTTAAAGACCGTCCACCATCAACTGCAAGTACATGGCCAGTAATAAATGGCGCATCTGCGATTAAAAATTTAACCGCTTTTGCAACGTCTTCAGCTTCGCCTACGCGTTTAAGTAATGTTTGGTTAATCACACGTTGACGATACACTTCGTCAAACTGTGGGTTATTTTCTGGCCACTGTACAGGGCCTGGCGCTACCGCATTCACCCGTACTTCTGGGCTTAATTCATGCGCTAAAGATTTAGTTAAGGTCACTAAACCTGCTTTTGCCACACTATATACAATGTAGCCTTTTTTCGGGCGCTCAACATGCATATCGGTAATGTTAATAATACAGCCATGATGCTTACGTAGCTCGGGTGCGGCCGCTTGAGACAAAAATAATGGCGCTTTTAGATTGCTTCCCATTAAGTCTTGCCATTTGGCTTCATCAATATCGCCAATTTCACTCGCATAATAAGTCGATGCATTATTAATCAGTACGTCTAAACGGCCAAAGTGTTTAACGGTTTCGGCCACCAAATTTGGTAAGCCAGTGATATTGAGTAAGTCACCCTGAATAATCGCTACCGAATTAGGGCGCTGCAAACTCAACTCAGCTTGTAACGCACGTGCTTCATTGATTGAACTTCGGTAGTGAATCATCAGGTTAAAACCTTCTGCATGTAACTTGCGACAGATTGCCGCGCCTACGCGCTTCGCGCCGCCAGTAATAAGAACTACTTTATTTGTATTGTTTGTTACCACGTATTATCCAATCTGAATTGTTCACTATTATAATCTAACTCTATGAGTACATTGCCCACACCATCGTTCGACGCCAAAATACATAGTCAACGACTTGTTGAATTGATTCAATTTGAGATCGAAAAAGCCGCAGGCTGGATAGATTTTGCACAATTTATGCAGTTAGCTTTGTATGCACTTGGCCTAGGTTATTACAACGCAGGCAATCAAAAGTTCGGAGATGTTAAAAGTGGAGGAGGAGATTTTGTTACCGCGCCACAGATTTCACCTTTGTTTGCACAAACCCTTAGCAATCAAATCACGCAGGTTTTGCAGTTAACGAATGGCAATATACTTGAGTTAGGCGCAGGTACTGGTAAGCTGGCTGCAGACATATTGCTCAGCTTAGCAGACCTAGCGCCAGATTTAAAAGCTGTGCCCGCTAAGTATTTTATACTTGAAGTAAGTGACCACTTGCGCCAAGTTCAGCTTGAAACCTTACAAAAAAATCTATCACAGGATTTAATTCAGCGGGTCGAATGGTTAAATGTACTACCAACAAGTTTCAGCGGAACCGTGATTGGTAATGAAGTATTAGATGCAATTCCAGCACATATTATTCACGTAACAGCCAATGGTTTAAATGAACGTGGTGTTGTGATTGATGGTGATGGATTTGCTTGGCAGGATAGAGCGCTGATCAATCAAAGCTTACATGCAGAGGTGTGTAAGCTTAATTTACCAGAAGGCTACCTCACAGAATTTTGCCCAGCAGCTAGTGGCCTGATTGCCAGCTTGGCTAATATGATGCAACACGGCGCAATTGTAATGATTGATTATGGCTTTTCTGCGCGGGAGTATTATCATCCGCAACGCAATCAAGGCACGCTTATGTGCCACTATCAACATTACGCACATACTGAACCGCTGATTTACGTTGGCTTGCAAGATATTACCGCGCATGTGGATTTTACTAATATTGCTTACACAGGCGTGAATAATGGTCTGGCTTTAGCTGGCTTTTGCAGCCAAGCACAGTTTTTAATGAACTGCGGC
>JACMNP010000121.1 GCA_014378495.1 Methylotenera sp.
ATGTGTGCGCCGATGATACGCATGGCACGCCAATTATGTTGCGTGCTGAAAAAGAAGGCATTACCCCTGAAGCTTTAATTGCTAATGTGCATAAAGAGCATAGCGCAGATTTTGCAGAGTTTTTAGTGGAGTTTGACAACTAGTACTCAACCAATGCCCCTGAGAATAAAGCGCTTTCACAAAGCATTTATAAAAAGCTAAAAGCCGCTGGAAAAATCACCACTAAAACCATTGAACAGTTTTATGACCCCGTTAAAAACATGTTTTTGCCAGATCGCTTTATTAAAGGCGAATGCCCAAAGTGTCACGCTAAAGACCAATATGGTGATTCATGCGAAGTGTGCGGTGCAACTTATAACCCAACTGAATTGATTAATGCTTACTCTGCGGTTTCTGGCGCGGCGCCAATTCGTAAGGAAACAGAGCATTATTTTTTCAAACTTTCAGAATGTGAAGAGTTTTTAAAAGATTGGACACGCTCAGGTACCTTACAAGGCGAGGCTGCCAACAAAATGGGCGAATGGTTTGCAAGTGGCTTAAATGATTGGGATATTTCACGCGATGCGCCGTATTTTGGCTTCGAGATTCCAGATGCGCCAGGTAAATATTTCTATGTATGGTTAGATGCACCAATTGGGTACATGGCAAGCTTCAAAAAACTCTGTGCTGATAAAGGCTTAGATTTTGATGAGTATTGGAATAAAGACTCTAGTACAGAGCTATATCATTTTATCGGTAAAGATATTCTTTACTTTCATGCTTTGTTTTGGCCAGCAACATTAGAGTTCAGCGGGCATCGTACGCCTACGAAAATTTTCGCACATGGTTTTTTAACCGTGAATGGCGAGAAAATGAGTAAGTCTCGCGGCACATTTATTACCGCACGTAGCTACTTAGACCATATTAAAAATCCTGAGTATTTACGTTATTACTATGCAGCAAAACTGAATAGTACGATGGAGGATATTGACCTTAGTTTGGATGATTTTGTCGCGCGGGTTAATAGTGACTTGGTGGGTAAGTATATTAATATCGCTAGCCGCACTGCTGGGTTTATCACTAAGCGATTTAACGGCCAGCTACTCGCTACAAGCAGACACTCAGTTATTGAAGAATTGAAGGCGTCGTCGGATACAATTTCTGATGCCTATGCTAGTCGTGAATATGGCAAAGCATTGCGTGAGATTATGCGTCTAGCAGACCATGCGAATGCTGACGTTGCTGAAGCGGCACCATGGCTTACCGCTAAAAAAGAGGGAGCTGATGCCGAGGCTGAATTACATTTGGATTGTTCTGCTGCATTAGAAATGTTTCGTTTGCTAACTTTATATCTAAAGCCAGTTTTACCTAAACTAGCAGTTGATGTTGAAAGGTTCTTAAATATTGCCCCTTTAACATGGGGTTCTGTAGCTGATTCGTTTGTGACGGGACATCAAATTAATCCTTACGAGCATTTAATCACCCGTATTGACCCTAAGCTAATTGAAGCCATGACAGAAGCCAATAAAGAAAACCTACAAGCCACGCCTGTCGTTGCTCAAGTTGCAGTTAAGGCTGTAGAAGCTTTGCCTGAGGCTGAATATATTAGTATTGATGACTTTACTAAGGTCGATTTGCGCATCGCTAAAATAGTGAATGCTGAGCATGTAGAAGGTGCTGAAAAGCTACTTAAACTTTCATTAGATATTGGTGAAGATAAACCGCGCCAAGTATTTGCGGGTATTAAATCTGCCTATGATCCAGCAACATTAGTCGGACGCTTAACCGTAATGGTTGCAAACCTAGCGCCACGTAAAATGAAGTTTGGTATGAGTGAAGGCATGGTGCTAGCCGCCAGTGATGATCGTGGCGGGCCATTTATATTATCGCCTGATGTAGGCGCACAAGCAGGTATGCGCGTTAAGTAAATTGTGCCACATCAAGACATAGTTAAAATCAATCTTTCATGATTTTAGAGGTGGCTGATGTGATTTATTTTATCTTGTATAATGTTGTAGTTAAAATGTATTTTTTATATAAAAAGGAATTTAAGAATGAAATTAATTAATGGTTCGTTGTTAGCGATTCTATTATTTTCAGGCCAAGTTATGGCTGCGGATAGCAATGCTAAAACAGCTGTAGGCGGGGGACTTGGTGCAGCAGCAGGTACAGCTCTAGGTGGTATTGTAGGTGGTAGCAATGGAGAAGTATTAGGTGGTGCTGTTGGCGGCGGTTTAGGTGGTGCAGTTACCACTAAAGGTGAAGGTCAAGCAGGTGCAGTAATTGGCGGGGCCGCTGGTGGAGCGGGTGGCGCTTACGCTGGTCGTAAAGTGAGTGGTAGCGGTACTGGCGCAGTGGTTGGTGCGGGTTTAGGTGGCGCGGGTGGTTCTGTACTTGGTAAAGTGATTGCTGAGCCATCACCTAGAACAAGCGCTAACGATGGTGGGCGCAAATATAAGCACGGAAAAGGTCACTATAAAAACAAACATCATCATAATGATTAATAGCTAATCATTATTTGCAACCATTAAAAATTGGTACAAATTAAAAAGCCCCGCATTTGCGGGGCTTTTTATTCATACTAGCTTTCTAATCAGTAATTAAATCAGAAGCTTATTTAGTTGAAGCTTTTACTTCAGCTGCTGGAGTTTTGTCTGCTTTTGCTGCTTTTTTAGCATCCGCAGCGGCTTTCTTGTCTGCGGATTTTTTATCAGCATCCGCTTTTTTAGCGGCTTTCTTTTCATCAGCTGCGGCTTTTTTTGCTGCTTTTTTCTCGTCAGCTGTAGCCTTTTTGTCATCTTTAGCGGCGTCTGCTGCTTTTACTGGTTTGGCATCAGCAGCTACTTTAGCAGGTTTTTCTGCAGCCATAGGCTTTGCGGCTGGTGTTGCTAAGTCTGCAGGTTTTGCTGGTTTGGTTTCTTTAGCAGCTTTAGCTTCTTTCGCTGGTTTAGCGTCTTTAGTTGCTTTGCTGTCTGCTGGTTTCGCAACTACAGTTGTTGTGCCACTGATAGAAACATCTTTACGTACAGTAGCTAATGTCACAGGGCCCACACCATCTACTTTTTCAAGTTCGTCTACAGATTTAAAGCCACCATTCTTTTTACGGTAATCAATAATAGCTTGCGCTTTTACTGGGCCAATGCCATTTAAGCTTTCAAGCTCAGCTTGAGTAGCCGTATTTAAATTTACGCCAGCTAGCGCACTTAAACTAAAACTTAATAAAGCAACTAATGCTAGTAACATTTTTTTCATTTTTTATTCTCCATAGTTTTAAAACTAATAATTAATAGGTGCTTCGGTAAAACATAGATAATACGGTGGTAATCATAGCTTAAATAATATCAATGATGCATTTACTTGCATCATGAAACTAAATAATGCCATTCCTAGCTTACTTGAACCTTACAACTTTAAATTGATACACTCTTGATGAATCGCTTCTAAAGCTTTAAGCGGATCTGTTGCTTTGGTAATTGGTCTACCAATCACTAAATAACTAGCCCCCATATTTAAAGCATCTCTAGGAGTGACAACGCGGGATTGATCATCTTGGTTGACATTGGCAGGGCGTATTCCTGGTGTCACTAGGCAAAACGCTTTACCCAATTCAGCACGTAATATTTGTGCTTCAAGTGCTGAACATACCACGCCATCCAAGCCTGCTTCTTTTGTCAGCGTAGCAAGGTTCAGTACATGGGTTGCTAAGTCAGTTTGAATGCCGATTTTATTAAGACTAGCCTGATTCATACTCGTTAGTACAGTCACAGCGATTAAAATTGGTTTTGTCGTTGTGTTATTAACCGCTGCACGTGCGGCTTGCATCATTTCTAGCCCACCACTGGCATGCACGTTGAGCATCCAAACGCCTAAGTTACTGGCTGCGGTACAAGCTTTTGCTACGGTATTAGGAATATCATGAAACTTCAAATCTAAAAAAACACCAAAATTCGCACGTATTAATGTTTCAATAAACTGTGGCCCTACAGCAGTAAAAAGCTCTTTTCCTACTTTTAGCCTGCATAGCGCAGGGTCTAATTGATTCACTAATTTAAGGGCGCTAGCCGCATCAGCATAATCAAGTGCGACGATAATTTTAGGGTCATTTTTAAATATTGAGGTATTGGTCATTATTATAAATATATATGTTTATCTGATTTAGATAGTGACAGGTTCAGCAGGTAAGGCTTCCCACGCGTTGCAAGCAGGGCATTGCCAGTGATGGTATTTAGCTTTAAAGCCGCATTGTTCACAATGATAAGCCGTTTTATTGCCAATTGCATGCCGCACGGCTTGTTGCATCAATTGTGTGTCTTGGTTGGCGCCTTGCGGATGGCTGGTTTCTACAATGGCACGTGCTTGAAGTAGCTGGTCTAGTGTGTTCAAGCTAGGTTTTTTAATCAATTCATTACGGGCTAATCTTGCAGCGCTTTCAGCACCTTCTTCCGCTAACGTCGCCTCATAAAGCACGCTGATTAATGACGCTAACTTATACGTTTGCAGATAGGTTTGTAGTAAATTTAAACCATCTTGCGTTTGATTGAGTGCTCGATAACTACCTAATAATTTAGGGGCAATTAGGCCTAAATATTCAGGTTTTTGAAATTCTATGCGTTTCCAGGTAGAAATAGCCTCTTTATGTGCACCCGCTTCTGCCTCTAAGTCGCCTAATAATACGTTTGCGCGAACACAGTTTTTATTTGCATTCAGTGCTTGATCAAGCTCGAATCTGGCGGTATGTGCATCATTTGCCAAAATGGATTTAACGGCCATTTCACAGTAGTAATGTGAAACTTCCACCCGAAATGGCACGCCTGAAAGGCGCTCTAACTCAGTGGCAGCTTTAATAGCACGCTCCCATTCACGTTCGCGTACGTAAATTTCTAGTAAAGCGCGCAGGGCAGGTTGGCGGTATCTGTCATCATCTAGCGACTCAAATAATTCTTCGGCACGGTCTAGCAAACCTGCTTTAAGATAATCTTGTGCGAGTTCAGCTGTTACAGCAATTCTTTGCTGAGGGGCGAGTTCTTTTTTCTCTAGCAAATTTAGGTGTAAATGAATCGCACGGTCAACTTCGCCACGCCGTCTGAATAAGCTGCCCAATGCAAAATGCAACTCAAGTGAATCCGTATTGGCTTGCACGGCTTCGCTAAAAGCTTCAATCGCTTTATCGTGCTGGTTGGTGATCAGGAAGTTTAAGCCTTTAAAATAGGCTGCAGGTAAGGCAGTAGACTCAGCCAGTAGCTGTTTAAGATCTACCCTAGCGGCTAACCAGCCTAAGCTGAAAAATAGCGGCAGTGCTAATAACCACCAAAATTCAAATTCCATAAGGATTCACTTTTTTATTGAAGGAGTGCCATTTGGCATGGATATTTTGGCATTTGACCAAGTAGAAGTTTTCGATGAATTGCATATAGGTGTAATTTTAGCGCAAATCAGGCTATGTGGTTGATATTAGCTATTTTCCCTATATTCTTTACTGGAACTTATAAGAGCTTTTATAAGGTTTGTGACAATAAAAAACGGCAGCTTGAGGCTGCCGTTTTTTATGAAACTACAATTTAAAGCAAAAGTTCTAGTTTAAATATCCTAGCTTAGGCTTAAGTCCACACGTTCACGTAACTCTTTGCCTGCTTTAAAGTGCGGTACATGTTTCTCAGGTACTTGCACTTTACTACCAGTTTTAGGGTTGCGACCTAGACGTGGTGGACGATAATTCAAACTAAAGCTTCCAAAGCCACGTATCTCAATCCGCTCGCCAGTGGCAAGGTTATCAGACATCGCATCTAAAATCGCTTTTACTGATAGTTCAGCATCTTTCACCACTAATTGCGGAAAACGCTCAGCAAGCAGGGTGATTAATTCAGATTTAGTCATGCTTATGTGCCTTCATTTACAGTGCCCTTAACTGGTAACTAATTTAACTTATTTCTTGCTGTCAAATTTGGCTTTTAATAACGCGCCAAGGTTGGTAGTACCAGCAGTTGCAGCACCATCATCTGGCACTTGTGAAACAGCTTCTTTAGCTTTTGCAGATTTCGCTTTAGGTTTAGCTTCAGCTTTATCATCTGTTGAACTTGTAGCACCTGATGGATCAGCAGAAAGTTGTTTCACGCCTAGTGAAATACGCTCTTTTTCTACATCAATTGCCAAGATAACAGCTTGAAGCTCGTCACCTTTTTTGAAGTTGCGGATTGCTTCTTCGCCAGTTTGTGACCATGATAGATCTGACAGGTGAACTAAACCATCAATACCGCCTGGCAAACCAATGAATACGCCAAAATCAGTGATAGATTTGATTTGGCCTGAAACGATATCACCTTTGTGATGCGTTGCAGAGAAATCATCCCAAGGATTAGCTTGACACTGTTTCATACCTAATGATAGACGACGACGATCTTCATCAATCTCAAGAATCATCACTTCAACTTCATCACCTAATTGTGCAATTTTGCCCGGGTGAATGTTTTTGTTCGTCCAATCCATTTCTGAAACGTGTACTAAACCTTCAATACCTGGCTCGATTTCAACGAACGCGCCATAGTCAGTTAAGTTAGACACTTTACCGAATAAGCGTGTGCTTACTGGGTAACGACGAGTTAATGCAACCCATGGGTCGTCGCCTAATTGTTTGATACCTAATGAAACACGATTTTTCTCTTGATCGAATTTCAAGATTTTCGCTTCAACTTCTTCACCTACTGTAAGCACTTCTGATGGGTGCTTAACACGGCGCCATGCCAAATCAGTAATGTGTAGTAAACCATCGATGCCGCCTAAATCAACGAACGCGCCATAATCAGTAATGTTTTTAACAATACCTTTAACAACAGCACCTTCAGCTAATGTGCCCATCAATGCTTCACGGTCTGCACCCATGCTTACTTCCATGACTGCGCGACGTGATACAACGATGTTGTTACGTTTACGATCAATTTTGATTACTTTTAGGTCACACTCTTTATTTTCAAAAGGAGTCGTGTCTTTTACTGGACGTACATCCACTAATGAACCTGGTAAGAATGCCATGATGCCGTTTACAGAAACACGTAAACCGCCTTTAACTTTACCGCTGACGAAACCTTTAATGATGCGGCCTTCGTTCATTGCATCTTCAAGATCTAGCCATGTTTCCATGCGTTTAGCTTTTTCGCGTGAAAGTAGTGTTGAACCAAAGCCATCTTCCAGCTTTTCAATCAAGACTTTAACAAAGTCGCCTACTTGAACTTCAAGCTCACCTTGAGCATTGTGGAATTCAGTAGCAGCGATAACGCTTTCAGATTTAAGACCAGCGTTAACAATCACGTGATCGCTATCCACTGAGATAACCTCAGCAGTGATCACTTCGCCAGAACGCATTTCTTGATGGACTAAGCTTTCTTCGAAGAGCGCAGCAAAAGATTCCATAGGTGAAGCAGTAGAAGTAGAAGCCATTAAATAAAATTACCTAAAAAATAATCCCACCTAGCAGTGGGTTGATTAATAAAACCGCAAATCTGTGAGACGTGCGGATGAAAATTTGTAAAGATTAGAATTATAACTAAAACATTGAAAAATAAAAGACTATTCGTAAATTTTATGATGAAAATGTTGCAAAATAGCATCAACTGCGGCTGAAATAGTCAAATTATCTGTTTCTAATAAAATAGCATCCTCTGCCATGGCTAAAGGTGCACTTGCTCTCCCTTTATCTCTTGCATCCCGTTCAGTTAAATCTTGCAAAATTTCCTCAAAGTTAGCGGGTTGATTTTTGCCTAATAATTGCTGATAACGGCGCTGTGCACGCGTTTCAGTTGAGGCGGTTAAGAATATCTTCAATGGTGCATCGGCAAAGATCACGGTTCCCATATCTCTGCCATCCCCAACTAAACCAGGCGCTTTAAGAAAGCTACGCTGTAAATCAAGTAGTGCAGCGCGCAACGATGCATGCACCGCAACTTGTGAAGCGCCTTTACCTATAGCCTCTGTACGAATTCCATCTGAAACATCAATGTCGTTTAAAAAAACTCGATCATTGCTAAACTGAATATCAAGCGTTTTCGCACAAGCAGTGACTGCAAGCGCATCACTCCAAGCAATGTTGCGTTGTTGTGCCGCTAAAGCGACGATACGATACAGCGCACCAGAATCTAAATAGTGAAAACCAAGTTTAGCCGCAACTAACTGTGCCACTGTACCTTTGCCTGAGGCTGATGGGCCATCAATAGTGATGACTGGAATATTCATAAACTTAATATTATGAATGGCAGATTTTTGCAAATTCTGCGAAATAATTTGGGAATGTTTTCGCAACGCAATTTGGGTCATTAATGGTAATTGGCACACCACCTAAAGATACCAATGAAAAACACATTGCCATACGGTGGTCGTCGTAAGTATCTATCACGGCATTAGGGGTTAATTGGGCTGGCGGTGTGATTTTGATGTAATCAGCGCCTTCTTCAACAATCGCACCTACTTTACGGAGTTCAGTTGCCATCGCGAAGATTCGGTCAGTTTCTTTAACGCGCCAGCTGGCTATATTTCGTAAAGTCGTCGTGCCATCTGCAAATAAAGCCATCACAGCAAGCGTCATCGCTGCATCAGGGATGTGGTTGCAATCAAGGTTGATGGACTTTAGTTTTCCATTTTTAGGTTTAGATGCAGACAGAAAATCTTCACCGTAATAAATCTCTACACCCATCATTTCGATGGCCTCAGCAAATTTAATATCACCTTGAATACTATCTTTTGATACTCCTCGAACACTGACAATACCCCCGATTGCGCCAGCTGCTAAGAAATAGGATGCGCTTGAAGCATCTCCCTCAACCAAAATTTGCTTTGGGCTAATGTAATTTGAATTTGCAGTTATAACAAAGCGTTCCCAGCCTTCTCGTTGAACTTCGACTCCAAATTTTTTCATTAAATTGAGTGTAATCTCAATGTAAGGTTTTGAAATAAGTTCGCCTATAACTTCGATGGTTGTTTCTTGCTTTGTAAGTGGCAATGCCATCAAAAGTGCAGTCAAAAATTGACTAGAAACATCACCGCGAATTTTGATTGGTTTACTAACATCAATTGATGCAGGCGAAATTTTTAGAGGTGGAAAACCGTCATTTTCCAAATACTTAATATTCGCCCCAGCTTGACGTAATGCATTGACTAAATCGGCGATAGGGCGCTCATGCATGCGTGGCACACCATGAAGATAATAGTCTCCTTGCGAAAAGGCTAACGCGGCGGTAAGTGGGCGGAAGGCTGTTCCTGCATTACCTAAAAATAAATCTGCTTTTTTGTTTTTAAAATTTCCATTAACACCGAATATAAAAACATATTCACTCTGCTTTTCTCTATCAATATTTATACCGAGCAATTTCAGCGCTTCTAGCATACGGTCTGTGTCATCAGATGCTAACAAGCCTTTAATTTGCGTCATACCTTCAGCTAAAGCAGCTAAAAGTAGTGTGCGATTTGAAATGCTTTTAGACCCAGGTAAAGTGATGCTGCCAGTAGCTGTGCTGGCAGGTTGCAGGAGTAATTGTTCCATTTATTTTACTATTTTAATTTTACGATTATTTTTCAATTGGCTATTTTTTAGACTGACTTTTTATCTTGTGCCCATGCATTTCTTGCAACACTGGCGCGCTCAAACAGTCTTTGTAAGCTAGTACCATCGCCATCTTGTAGCATCTTTTTTATACTTGAAAGCTGAGTTTCGTAAGCGTTCAGTTCAATTAATAAGGCATCTTTATTTGCTAAACTAATGTCACGCCACATTTCAGGGTGGCTCCCTGCAATGCGCGTAAAGTCTCTGAAACCGCTTGCGGCGAAACTAAACAATTGCTCTGCATTTGGTCGCGCTGCAATGTTATCTACCAATGCGAAAGCAAGTAAATGTGGAAGGTGACTTACTGCAGCAAAAATATTATCGTGAGTGTCTGCTGACATGATGCTTACTTTAGCACCGCAAGTTTGCCAAAGCTGCGTGACCATTTCTATCGCTTGCTTGCTAGTATCTGCTGTTGGCGTTAATACTATATTTTTGTTCTCATACAAATTTGCTATTGCTGCGGTTACGCCACTTTTTTCTGCGCCTGCAATTGGATGCCCTCCAATGAATTGGCTGCTCAACTCACCTAGTATTTCCTTCGCACAATAAAGCACGTCAGCTTTGGTACTGCCAGCATCTGTAATAATCGTTTTTGAATTTAAATACGGTTTTATGGATTTTAGTATCGCTGGCATTTGTGCCACCGGCGTTGCAATTAGCACCAAGTCCGCATTTTGTAATGCATCTTCAATGATGCTAGTTGCAATATCAATCACACCAAGTTCAAGCGCAGTTTTTAAGCTTTCTTCAGTACGGCCAACGCCAACGATTTGCGGACTGTTGCCAGCTTTTTTCAAAGCGAGCGCCACCGAGCCGCCGATCAAGCCCACACCGAATATCACTAGCTTATTTAAAACAGGGTTTTTCAAAAGAAATAATTAACGTTAGAAAAAAATCAAATTGTAGCATTTTTGACTTTTAACTTTGGCTATTTAATTTGATTGTGTTTAATTAGACTGAATTCTATTTTAATCAGGTTTACCTGAAGTTGGCGCGCACATACGAATTAATTTGTTGAATATATAAGGCGCTGGCGTTTTTGATAGCCAATGACGATTATCTGCGATTAGCGGATACGCGCGAATAAGTATTGGCCTCATTAGTGAGCTACCCCAAAATTTACTCAAACTATTAAAACCTGCTGCGCTATAAGCTACTGCAAATACATCCACGCCTTTAATCCACTGGCCTGCAGCATCTTGTGCGTGAATACGCTCCATCATGGTTTCTTTATCGGTTGGGCAAAATGCGGGTTCTTTAAAACTCTCATTCGAGCAATCCACTAAAATAAGTTTATTGTCAAAATCAGTTTCTTTAATAGTATGCATCTCAGCCGCACATAATGGGCATGATGCATCGTAATAAATGGTGAGCGGGTATTGGATGATTATCATTGTGTTTGAGCTAAATATTTAAAATTCTACAAATTCAGAATTAGGTTTTACGCATCAGATTAGCTAAATATTAAACCCACTCGCCATCTATCAATTTCTCTAGCGGTTTAAAGTTCTGTTTATACGCCATTTTTTGGCTGTCTCTAATCCAATAGCCTAAATATAAGTAAGGTAAATTGAGCTGTTTCGCCCATTCGGCCTGCCATAAAACATTATAGGTGCCGTAACTGGTTTTAGTGTCGGTAGTGTCATAAAACGTGTAAACCGCTGAAATGCCATCACGGACAATATCTATGACGCTGACCATTTTAAGTTGTTTATTTTCTCTAAACTCAACCAATATGCTATCTACATTCGTTTGGCATAGAAAATTTTTATACTGCTCTATATCCTCTTTTTCAGTTTTTTGGTCTTGACTTGTATCGCTAACATTCGAGTTTTTATCGCTATGAGTTTTATCTAAATGGCGCGCGTTTTGATAGCTAGCATAAAGCGCATAGTGCTCTTGATAAAATGCTATATTGAGGATGGTAATAGTGAGATTTTGATGTTGTTTGTAAGCGCGCTTTTGACTGCGACTTTGAATAAAATTTTGAAGAGTCACGCGTACTGGAACGCATTCGCGGCAGTTTTCACAATGTGGTCTATAGGCAAATTTCCCACTACGTCTGAAGCCTTGCTGTATTAAGCCACTGTAAACATTTGCGTCTATTAAATGTTGCGGAGAAGCGATTAGACTTTGCGCGAGTTTGTTTGGTAAGTAGCCACAACTATAGCCAGTAGTCACATAAAACTGTAGTTTTTGTAGTGGTTTGTCGCTGGGTAAACTCATCTATAAAGACCTAAAATCATGGCTAACACAGGGTACTTTCAAATAACATCATCTTAACTTATGACTGTAATAATTTAAAAAGTTGCCGCGCAAAAGAGTCACGTGAGATTTCTCGCGCGCCTAAGCTACTTAAATGTGCTGTTTTCATCTGGCAATCAATCAATTCAACGCCTTCTGCTTTGAGTTTTTGTACAAGACTTACAAACGCTACTTTTGAGGCATCGGTAATGTGGTGGAACATGCTTTCACCGTAAAACATCTTGCCAATTTTAACGCCATAGCAACCGCCTACTAGTTTGTCATTCAGCCAACATTCTGCACTAATGGCATAGCCCTTATCGTGCATTAACGAGTAAGCTTCGATAATGTCTTGAGTAATCCAAGTGCCAGGTTGGCCATTACGCAAGGCTTGGCTGCAAGCAGTGATTACCTCACGAAAAGCCGTATTAAACCGTATTTCAAATACATTATTTTGGACAGTTTTATCGTTTATTTTTTTTAAAGTTTTCGCAAGTGAATTAGAAATTTTCAATTCAGATGGAAATAACACCATCCGCGGATTTGGGCTCCACCACATGATTGGATCCCCTTCACTAAACCACGGAAAAATACCTTGCCGATAAGCAGCTAAAAGCCTTATAAGCGATAAGTCACCGCCGATGGCAATTAAGCCATCAGGCTCTATCAACGCCTCATTAAGTGCAGGAAAATCGCAATCGCCATCTACACTTGCAACGCGGCCAGTCGGAAGTTGATAATAACCATTACTCACACTAAATAAGCATCCACAAAGCCATAGCGGCCATTAGTAAATCTTCAATAATGGTGACCGTACTCATAGGCAAATTAAATACTGCCCCTAAACAGGCGCAACGTATTTTTTGTTTGTTCAATACCGCGCGTATCACGCCTAAGCTAGAAAAAGTCATGACAATAAGTGTGAGCCAATTAGTGATGATTGGCTGCCAGTTCAATAAATACGAGAGACCCAAGCCAAGCTCAATAAAAGCATAGAGGTAGCCGTAAGCTTTAAAGCGCATGGCAAGCAAATCATACATGGCATAGCTATCAGCAAAACCTTGCAGATTTAACAGCTTGAAAAATGAAAATACCAAAAAGAACCCTGCCATAAAGTTAGGCATAAAGCGATGCAGTTCAAAGCTACCTTGCGAGTATTCAACGATAAGTGCCACTAGCGAAATATAAGCAAATATCAGTATTAGCGGTTTGTAGGTAGCAAACCAATTAGCACTTTCTTTAGGCTCTGTTGTGAAAAATTCCGTAGAGTCTAGTTTTGCGGGGTCTGACTTTTTAATTTTATCGTCACCAATTTCGCTAAGTGTGTAGTGCCCAACTTTGCTAAGTGCGCTATTAAGCACATCTAGCGCTACATGCGCATTCATTAATAATGCTTTTGGCGGTTGCAAACTAACCTCAACCGATTCCGCATATTCACTAAGCGTCGCTTTCACGCGGCTAACACAGCCACCGCAGGTCATACCTGATACTGCATATTGAGTGGTACTCATCGCATGAGACTTTATCTAAATTTTAATATTACCAATATTGAGCGAAAAGCAGAAAAATGCAATATCTGATTTGAAATATCTAAACCAGACAATATCTGCTTTGTTGAATATTGGGTTAGCTAAAGGCTTTTAGAATTATTTGTTGATGCCGCGCAACTTTTAAGAATAATATTCATGCATAAATATAGTAAAAAAGCTTCTTAATCATATCATTAGCGCGTAAAATGCGCGGACTTCAATCGTTTAAATCGTGTACCTGTGGAACAATACTTAACCATGCTCGCAAAGCCTATCAATACCTATCGTCCTTACTGGGCGAAAAGGTTTGGCGCGGCGCCTATGCTACCTATGTCTCGCGCCGAGATGGATGTGCTGGGCTGGGATAGTTGCGACATTATTTTAATCACGGGCGATTGCTATATTGATCACCCCAGCTTTGGCATGGCCTTAGTAGGGCGCTTGCTTGAAGCGCAAGGTTTCCGCGTAGGTATTATTGCGCAGCCTGATTGGCAAAATGCCAGCGCGTTTAAGGCACTGGGCAAACCGAATTTATATTTTGGTGTGACTGCTGGCAATATGGATAGCATGGTCAATCGTTACACGGCGGATAGAAAAATTCGCAGTGATGATGCTTATACGCCAGATGCCGCGCCAAATAAACGCCCTGACCGCGCTGTGTTAGTTTATTCACAACGTTGCCGCGAGGCTTATTCAGATGTGCCATTAGTGATCGGCAGTATTGAAGCCAGCTTGCGCCGCATTGCGCATTATGATTACTGGTCAGATAAAGTGCGTCGCAGTATTTTAGTGGATTCTAAAGCCGATATTTTGCTTTACGGTAATGCAGAACGCGCTTTGATCGAGTTAAGCCATCGTATTGCTAAAGGTGAAAAAGTCTCAGAGATTCAAGATATTCGCGGTACTGCTTTTTTACGTAAAAAAATTCCAGAAGGTTGGAGCGAGATTGAAAGTACCAAGTTAGACCGTCCAGGTGCTGTGGATAAAACAATAGACCCATACGAAATGGCTTCACCTTCAACATCTGGGGGCAAAGCAGATACAAGCTGTGCAACACAAGTTGGTAGCGTTAAAGTAGGCTTGCCAGAAGGCACTAAGGCCATTGAGATTATCCGTAAACCGAAAGCGGACAGAGCTAAGCAAGTTGTGCGTTTGCCCGATTATGAAGCTGTGGCGCAAGACCCTGTGTTATATGCGCATGCTTCACGGGTGCTGCATTTAGAGGCGAATCCGGGCAATGCTCGTGCTTTGGTACAAAAACATGGCGATAGAGAGGTGTGGCTGAACCCACCACCAATTCCATTGACCACAAAAGAAATGGATTATGTGTACGATATGCCATACGCGCGTAAGCCACATCCAATTTACAAAAATGCAAAAATCCCTGCTTGGGAAATGATACGTTATAGTGTGAATATCATGCGTGGCTGTTTTGGTGGATGTACGTTCTGTAGCATTACCGAGCATGAAGGCCGCATTATTCAAAGCCGTTCTGAAGAAAGTATTCTCAAAGAAGTAGAAGAGATTCGCGACAAAGTAGAAGGCTTCACTGGTGTGATTTCAGACCTCGGCGGGCCAACGGCCAATATGTACCGCATCGCTTGTAAGAGCGAGAAGATTGAAAAGTCTTGTCGTAAGCTAAGTTGCGTGTATCCAGGTATTTGCGAAAACTTGAATACCGACCATAGCGCCTTAATTCAGTTGTATCGCAAAGCACGGGCTATTAAAGGTGTGAAGAAGATTCTAATTGGCTCTGGTTTACGCTACGACTTAGCGGTGAAATCGCCAGAATATGTGAAAGAACTCGTACAGCATCACGTCGGTGGCTATTTAAAAATCGCGCCTGAACACAGTGAAGAAAACGTGTTAAGTAAGATGATGAAGCCAGGTATGGGTGCTTATGACGAATTCAAGGTAATGTTTGAAAAATTCAGTGCTGAAGCAGGTAA
>JACMNP010000122.1 GCA_014378495.1 Methylotenera sp.
GAGATTTAACAGAAGAAATTTTGCACTCAGCTTGCAGGCAATATTGAAATGACTATTGATGTTTTTTTAAATTTTTTAGAGGATTCGTTAAACAGCGATGCCCGGCAGTCTAGGCAATAAACGATCAAACTCAGTTTTAACCACATGATAGCATTCGCAAACACGTTTTTCTAATCCTGGACGATCTAATACTTCAATACGACCGCGACTGTAATGAATCAAGCCTGATTTTTGTAGTTTGCCAGCGGCTTCTGTCACACCTTCACGGCGTACCCCTAGCATGTTAGAAATCAATTCTTGAGTCATTACCAATTCATTACTTTCTAAACGATCTAAACTCAGCAATAGCCAGCGACATAATTGCTGCTCAACGGAATGGTGGCGGTTGCACACTGCAGTTTGTGACATTTGTGTGATGAGTGCTTGCGTGTAGCGTAGTAATAGGCGTAAAACTGGTCCTGCGCGGTTAAACTCATCTTTCATCAACTGAGCTTTTAAGCGGTAACCATAGCCGTCACTTTGTACCACGGCGCGGCTTGGGGTAGTGTCTCCGCCCATAAAAATAGATACGCCCAATATGCCCTCATTGCCCACCACTGCAATTTCAGCGGATGCGCCATTCTCCATCACATATAAAAGCGATACGATGGATGTGGTAGGGAAGTATACATATTTCAACAATCCACCAGGCTCATAAAGCACTTGGCCAAGTGGCATGTGGACTAATTCAAGCCCAACGCTAATACGATTGTATTCGGCTTTTAAAAGTGCATCCAGAAGATGATTCTGTCTAGGATTTTGCAAATTTGGCATTGAGGCACTTTTTAATAATGAGTTAAATAACGCTATAACAATCTGAGGTTTATTCAAAAATCATAAAGTATTATAAAACAGATATTTTTGTATGTGCGATAGCCAACTTAACTAAATTTTGACTGACTGCTTTTAACAGCAACTTATATTGATAATGACTTGAATTGACAGTGAATTGTAATTTTTTGAGGCTTATCCATATGGGGTAGCAAAATTAAATAAAGAGCGCATTAAAAAAAGAGCACATTAAATTAGAGTGAATGCGCTCTATCGCACAGACGGATATTCAATATGAGCATTGAATGTAATCAACGATCAAGTATTAGTGGTTAGTAAGCTTATCTAGCGTGGTTCAGCTTTAGCATGATCAACTTCGTCTAATATTTCTTCGCATTGTTTTTAAATATTATGAAAAGAGATGACACCATGAACAAGATTGATCAGCCAAAAATTATTGACTTAGCGGTGACTCAAACGTTAGTCAACAGATTAAAACTTAACAAACCATTACTCACTGCACTGACTTTAACGATTGTAATTGCTACTAACGGTTGCAGTAGTATGTCTGCACGGGATAAAAGTACTGCAATTGGCGCTGGTGCAGGCGCTGTAGCAGGTGCTGTATTAACAGGTGGCGGTACACTTGGCACACTAGGTGGCGCAGCCATTGGTGGTGTCATAGGAAATCAGGTTGGTAAAGGTAAGAAATAGTTTTTAAGTTTCGCTTAACGTTTGTGATTTAAAAACTAGATTATAAAAACCTAGTTAAGAACGCTTATATTTAAGAGAACTTACATTTAAAAAACTTACAGCTTACAAAACCTTTTTAAAAGTTAAAGTCGAGTAAATTAAAGTCCAACAGCGATTAATACGGCTTCAGTTTTAATACTCGCTTAATATTCTCCAACTTTAATGACTAGTTTGCCAAAGTTTTTACCTGTGAGTAACCCGATAAATGCTTTTGGCGCATTCTCTATACCATCGATAATATCTTCTCTATAGTTGATTCTGCCATCTTCAACCCAAGTATTCATTTGGCTAAAAAACTCATCGTAATGGTCTGCATAGTCATCAAATATGATGAACCCTTGCATCTTGATGCGTTTTCTTAATATGGTGCTGGTAAGTAGGCTCAAACGGTCTGGACCTTGTGCTAGATGGGTGTCATTGTAATTTGCTATTTGCCCGCAAACGGGTATTCGTGCGGATGTATTTAGCAATGGCAGTACTGCGTCAAATACCTTGCCGCCTACACTTTCAAAATATACATCAATCCCTTTTACACATGCAGTGGCTAAATCTTTAGCAAAGCTCGCGCTGTGATGATCAATACAGGCGTCAAAGCCTAACTCATCTACTACATAACGACATTTTTCAACGCCACCCGCAATGCCAACTACATGGCAATCTTTTATTTTAGCAATTTGACCAACAACGGAACCAACGGCGCCACTTGCGGCGGCTACAACGACAGTTTCACCTACTTTAGGTTTACCAATATCAAGTAAGCCCATGTATGCAGTAAAGCTTGGCATGCCTAAAACACCTAAGCATAATGAGGGGTGCTTTAATTTTTCACTTAGCTTGGTAAGTCCAGTCCCATCCGATAGTACATATTCCTGCCATCCACTAGCACCAAGTACTAGATCACCTAGCTGATATGCAGGGTTTAATGAGGTTTCTACCCGTGATACGGTACTGCCAATCATAATGTCACCCAACTCCATTGATGGAGCATAAGAGGGTGCATCGCTCATACGGCCGCGCATGTAAGGATCTAGAGAAAGATAAATCGTGCGCAACAGTATTTGACCTTCTGTGGGTACAGGCACAGTACCTTCTTCTATACGAAAATCGCTTTCGGTAGGTGCTCCGATAGGTCGTGAATTTAGAACGACTCTACGATTAAGCGTATTGCTTAAAGGCATATTAACGACATCATCTGAAATAGAGACTAATTTGTTCATTACTGACTCCTAAACCACCGTATTAAATGGCTTACTGTTATTTAAATGCACTTACTCATTGTGGATATTTCTATTGTTATTAAAACCTTTTACGGCCAATAACATTCATTTTCTGTCTTAGCAAAGTGTTTAGATAAAACATTTTGTGTATGTAATGTTTTACGACCATTGGAACGTACTGCCAATGGTTGAGGTACTTGGGTGTTGTGTTGATAAGTTGTGTCGAAAACATAGTCCCAAAAAGCGCTTGTTACACCATAGCAACCATATTGCTTATTGTAGTGATGATGCACAGCATGCAGGCGTTTACGCTTTCTTAGCCAATCACTATCAAAATGCCAATGATGAATAGCATGATGTGTAATGGTGTAAGCTAAGTAGCCAATCAGTACACCAAGCGTAAGTGCACAAGCATGCCAAAAGCCATCTACCAGTAATGCAGGTATGTATACGAATGTTGCAATTAAGCTGGCACTTAAAATAGTTGGCGCACAGATAAGTGCTTTAGGTCGACGATGGTGTTCTGCATGCCAGCGACGGAAAGGTTGCAAAGCATGTAATATAAAACGATGTAGCGCATATTCTATTGCGGTCCAGCTTATCAACCCAATTAACACAAATGCTGTTGTTGGCAACCATTGCTGAGGTGGGCTGGCGATCAATATGTAAAACGCTAGTGCCAAAGTCGCAATGGTGTATAGCGCAAAATCAATGCGATATATCAGTTTGCTTTGTTCAAACTTAAAAAATACCATGATTTCCCTTTGTGTTACTTCAGTGTTTAACTGCATCACATCACAAAATTATTACGTTAAAACTTATGTTATAGCCTGTTGATAAAACATGATGGCTATATAAAAATCATCATTAAAAAACGACCTTTTGCATATTGCATTTACATGAATTAATAATAAATGGCTAGTCATCTAGGGTCTGTACGCCAACGAACAGACGTTCAATTTTGCAACGCGCATATTGCATTTACAAGTACAGTAAAAAAATCTTATCAATCCTCTGATATTTTAAAAAGGCAATTTTATGGCCTACCAAAGCGTTAATCCATACAACGGAAAAGTATTAAAAACATTTGAAGAACTTACTGATAAACAATTAGAAAAAGCAATTAAAACAGCGGATAGTTGTTTCAAAACTTGGCAAAATAATTCTTTTGCGGAACGTGCAGCCATTGCAAAAAATGCCGCGGCGATTATGCGTTTAGATTTAGATGGTTTTGCTAAGCCAATGACGTTGGAGATGGGTAAGCGTATTGAGGAGGCACGTGGCGAAGTGATGCTAAGTGCAGATATCATTGATTATTATGCTAAGCACGCAGAAACTTTTCTTGCGTCTGAAAAGTTATCACCCGATGCTGGTGAAGCTATGATTGAAAGTAGCCCACTTGGTGTGTTGTTCGGTGTGCAGCCTTGGAACTTTCCTTATTATCAACTCGCCCGTTTTGCCGCACCCAACTTAATGGCGGGTAATGTGGTAATAGTTAAACATGCAAGTTGCACACCACAATGTGCCATTGCTTTTGAAAAACTTTGGTTAGATGCAGGTGCACCTCAAGGTGTTTATACCAATTTATTCATTTCTCACGATCAAGTGAATCAAGTGATAGACGACCCACGTATAAAAGGGGTTGCATTAACTGGTAGCTTAGAAGCTGGAAAGAGTGTTGCCGCAAGGGCAGGACAAAACCTTAAAAAATCTACCATGGAACTTGGTGGTAGTGATGCGTTTATCGTTTTAGAGGATGCCGATTTAGATAAAACAGTGAAGTGGGCCGTGTGGGCCAAAATGAACAATATGGGTCAATGCTGTGTGGCGGCGAAGCGTTTTATTGTGGTAGAAGCACTAGCGGATCGTTTCTTAGCAAAGTTTGAAGTGGCAATGGCTGCATTTGAGGCTGGAGATCCCATGGACAAAGCGACTACCTTGGCACCGTTGTCTACGGAAGGCGCTTTGTTGAAATTATTAGACCAAATTGATAATGCCATTGCTCATGGCGCAAAATTAGTGATGGGTGGAAAGCGAATTGCTCGGGATGGCGCTTTCATGCAACCAACTATACTTACCAATATCAAACCGGCTAACCCAGCATTTCGAGAAGAGTTTTTTGGTCCAGTTGCCCTAATGTTTACTGTCAAAAATGAAGAGGATGCCATTGCGCTTGCTAATGATTCAGATTTTGGCTTGGGTGGCTCAGTGTTTACACAAGATATTGCGCGCGGCAAGCGTGTAGCAAGTCGCATACATACTGGAATGGTTTTTATTAACCAACCGACTTGGACAGCGCCAGATCTCCCATTCGGCGGGATTGGCAACTCAGGATACGGCCGTGAACTCTCCAGCATGGGTATTCAAGAGTTTGTAAATAAAAAACTAATTCGCGTCGCTTCTATCAATAAATTGGCCTCAGCTTAATTGGCCTTTAGTAAAAGACTTTGTTAAATAAAGGAGTAATGATGCTTGCCGATACTACACAACAATTACCACTAGACATTAATGTAGAGGAGATTGCCGCTTCAATATTAAGTAGCAATGCACTTATATTAGAGCAACCTGTATGGTTTATTACTGGTTGTTCAACTGGCTTTGGTCGCGAGCTTGCTAAATATGTACTTGAGCTTGGTTATCGCACTGTGATTACAGCGAGACACCCGGATGATGTAAAAGATTTAGTGAATGAAGCGCCACCAGCAGGAAAAATTAGAGGAGAAGTTTTAGTATTAAAGCTGGATGTGACCGACCAAGCGCAGGTTGAAGCTGCAGTTAAAGCGGCTGAAGATAAGTTTGGGCGCATTGATGTGCTAGTGAACAACGCGGGCATTGGCTATTTTGCGGCAGTTGAAGAAAGTGAAGAAGAGCAGATACGCAAGATGTTTGAAATCAATGTGTTTGGTATGAGCAAAATGATACATGCGGTTTTGCCTAGTATGCGAAAACAGCGCACAGGTTCTATCATTAATATTTCTTCTGTCGCTGGTCTTTGTGCTTTTCCTGCATTAGGTTATTACAATGCCAC
>JACMNP010000123.1 GCA_014378495.1 Methylotenera sp.
AGAAGGGCAGCGCATTATCAAGCTGAACATTGGTAATCCAGCCTCATTTGGTTTTGAAGTACCTGAAGAGATTCAGCTGGATGTGATTCGTAATATGAGTAAAGCGGGCGGCTATACTGATAGTAAAGGCTTGTTTGAGCCACGCAAAGCCATTATGCATAGTACGCAAGCTAAGCATATTAAAGGTGTCACTGTGGATGACATCATTATCGGTAATGGTGTTTCTGAGTTGATAGTGATGGCGATGCAGGGTTTGCTAAACAATGGCGACCAAGTATTAGTGCCAATGCCAGACTACCCTTTGTGGACAGCTGCCGTTACATTGGCTGGCGGCACAGCGCGTCATTATGTATGTGATGAAGCTACAGGCTGGTTGCCAGACTTAAAAGATATTGAAGCTAAAATCACTGCGAATACGCGCGGTATTGTAGTGATTAACCCGAATAATCCAACGGGCGCGTTGTATCCTCAGGAAACTTTAGAAGGCATCATTGAAATTGCCCGCCATCATGGCCTAGTGATTTTTGCCGATGAGATTTACGACAAAGTTTTATACGATGGCAATATTCATACGTCCATTGCTTCACTTGCTGATGATGTGTTGTTCGTAACCTTTAATGGGCTATCAAAAAATTATCGTACCTGCGGTTATCGTGCTGGCTGGATGATATTAAGCGGTGAGAAAAAGCATGCAAGTGGCTATATTGAAGGCTTGAATATGCTTGCTTCTATGCGTTTATGTGCCAATGTGCCTGGGCAATTAGCCATACAAACCGCGCTTGGTGGATATCAAAGTATAGAAGATTTAGTCGCACCTGAAGGCAGGTTGTGTAAGCAACGTGATTTGGCATATGCCATGCTTACTGCAATTCCAGGCGTGAGTTGTACTAAGCCTGCTGCTGCGATGTATTTATTTCCTAAATTAGATCCTGCAATCTATCCAATTGAGGACGATCAGCAGTTTATTTTAGATTTGTTATTAGAAGAAAAAGTATTGTTAGTGCAAGGTACTGGTTTTAATTGGAAGTCACCAGATCATTTTCGGGTAGTGTTTTTACCGAATGTGGATGACTTAACTGAAGCGATTAATCGAATTGCACGCTATTTAGAAAATTATAGAAAAAAGCATGCCACTAAAAAAATGATTAAAGATAATGGAGTAACAGTTTGAAACAGCATGATTCAAAAAAATTAAGCGTAGGTCTTTTGGGTATCGGCACGGTAGGTGGCGGCACATACACAGTATTAACGCGTAACGCCGCAGAGATTACACGCCGTACAGGCGTAGCTATTAGCGTAGTGCAAGTAGCAGATAGAAATGTTGACCATGCAAAAACCATCACTGGTGGCAATGTGCAGGTGACAGACGATGCGTTTGCGGTGGTGAATAATCCTCTCATTGATGTCGTTGTAGAACTGATTGGCGGCTACACACTGAGTAAAGAGTTAGTGCTCAAAGCGATTGCCAATGGCAAGCATGTAGTAACCGCTAACAAAGCCTTAATCGCATTGCATGGCAATGAGATATTTGCTGCGGCTCAAGCTAAGGGTGTAATCGTTGCCTATGAAGCTGCTGTAGCCGGCGGTATTCCTATCATTAAAGCCTTGCGTGAAGGCTTAGGTGCAAACCGTGTTGAATGGGTAGCAGGCATTATCAACGGCACTACTAATTTTATTCTGACCGAAATGCGTGAAAAAGGTTTAGCTTTCGCTGATGTATTAGGTGAGGCACAACGCTTAGGTTATGCAGAGGCTGATCCCACATTTGATGTGGAAGGTATCGATGCAGCACATAAGCTGACGATTATGTCAGCAATTGCTTTTGGCATGTCGATGAAGTTTGAGCAAGCTTACACAGAAGGCATTACCAAGTTACAACAAACTGACATCAAATACGCAGAAGAGCTCGGCTACCGTGTGAAATTGCTTGGTATTACTAAACGTACGGATAATGGCGTTGAGCTACGTGTGCACCCAACTTTGATTCCAGAAAAACGTTTGGTTGCTAACGTGAACGGTGCCATGAACGCGGTGGTTGTGAAGGGCGATGCAGTCGGCCCAACACTTTATTACGGCGCTGGTGCTGGAGCTGAGCCTACTGCGAGCGCGGTAGTGGCAGATTTAATGGATGTTGCGCGTTTGAGCGATGCAAACATAGCGCAGCGTGTTCCGTATTTAGGTTTTCAAGACGGCCAGCTAAACGATTTGCCGATTTTGCCAATCAGCGAAATAAACAGTGCTTACTACTTGCGTTTGCGTGCTTCAGATAAACCAGGAGTGCTTGCTGGCGTGACCAAAATATTGGCAGACCGCAATATTTCGATTGATGCCCTTTTGCAAAAAGAGCCTGCAGACAATGAGGCAGAAGCAGATATTGTGATTTTGACGCATATTACCATTGAAAAAAATATGGATGCAGGTATTGCTGAAATTGAGGCTTTGCCAGCGATTGTGGGTAAGTTAGTGAAAATTCGTATGGAAGAATTAAGTAAATAGTATGAAATATATTTCTACCCGCGGGCAATCGCCTGCATTAGGTTTTAGCGAGATTCTGCTTGGTGGCTTGGCGCCAGATGGTGGATTGTATTTGCCAGAAAGCTATCCACAGTTTAACGAGGCTGATTTAACTGCAATGCGCGGTATGGATTATGCGCATTTGGCTTTTGCCATTTTAAGCCGTTTAGTGGATGACATTCCGCATGAAGACTTAAAAATAATCATCGATAAAACCTATAGGCCTGATGTGTATGCCTATATTCGCCCGGGTCAAAATGCTGCCGATATCACGCCCACTGTTAAGCTAGAAGACAATTTATACTTATTAAGCCTTTCTAATGGTCCTACCTTAGCGTTTAAAGACATGGCGATGCAGCTGTTGGGTAATCTGTTTGAATATGTGCTCGAAAAAACAGGCAAAACTACTAATATTTTGGGTGCAACCTCGGGTGATACTGGTTCTGCTGCTGAATATGCGATGCGTGGTAAAAAAGGCATCCGTGTATTTATGTTGTCACCGAACAAAAAAATGAGCCGTTTTCAAACTGCGCAAATGTTTAGTTTGCAAGATGAGAATATTTTTAACATCGCAGTGAATGGCGTGTTTGATGACTGCCAAGATATGGTGAAAGCTGTTTCAAATGACGCAGCGTTTAAAGAAAAATACAAAATTGGTGCAGTCAATTCAATCAATTGGGGTCGTATCATCGCGCAAGTGGTGTACTACTTTAAAGGCTATTTTGCCGTGACTGAAAACAATGCACAAAAGGTCAGCTTTGCAGTCCCATCAGGTAATTTCGGTAATGTTTGTGCAGGACATATTGCCCGTATGATGGGTTTACCCATTGATAAGTTAGTGGTCGCTACCAATGAGAATGACGTATTAGATGAGTTCTTTAAAACGGGTGCTTATCGCCCGCGAGGTTCAGTGAATACTTACCATACCAGCAGTCCCTCAATGGATATTAGCAAAGCCTCTAACTTCGAACGTTTTGTGTTTGATTTAGTTGGGCGCGACAGTGCAAAAGTCCGTGAGCTTTGGGCTAGTGTAGACAGTGGCGGCGCTTTTGACATTAAACAATTGCTACCAAAATTAGCCGATTATGGTTTTGTGTCAGGTAGTAGTAATCATGCCAATAGAATGCAAACGATTCGTGAAGCTGATGCAAATTATGGCGTAGTGATAGACACGCATACGGCGGATGGTTTAAAAGTGGCGCTAGAATATCGTGAAGTGAATGTGCCGATGGTTGTACTAGAAACTGCGTTGCCTGTTAAATTTGAAGATTCAATTATTGAAGCACTAGGCAAAGCGCCAGAGCGCCCAGCGGCGCTTTATGGCATTGAAGACTTGCTGCAAAAGCATACTGAGATGAATGTCGATGTTGCTGCCATCAAACAGTTTATTGTCGACAATACATAGCGATTACTGAGAAAGCGGAATATGAAGCAATATACCGATTTAATGCGCCATGTTTTAACCAATGGGCATAAAAAAGAAGACCGTACTGGTACGGGCACACTCTCGGTGTTTGGCTATCAAATGCGCTTTAATCTGGCAGAAGGTTTCCCGCTGCTCACTACTAAAAAAGTACATTTAAAATCCATCATTCATGAGTTGCTTTGGTTTTTGCAAGGCAGTACAAATATTGCCTACCTTAAAGAACACAACGTGCGTATTTGGGATGAGTGGGCTGATGAGCAAGGTAACTTAGGCCCAGTATATGGCTATCAATGGCGTTGTTGGCCAAAGGCAGATGGTTCGCACATAGACCAAATCACGCAAGTGGTGAATGCGATTAGAAAGAATCCCGACTCACGCCGTTTAATCGTATCTGCTTGGAACGTAGCCGATGTTGACCAAATGAAATTGCCACCTTGCCACGCATTTTTCCAGTTTTATGTAGCGCCTGCATCGCCAGATGATGTGGATCAAAGGTCAAAATTAAGCTGCCAGCTCTATCAACGCAGTGCGGATATTTTTCTAGGCGTGCCTTTTAATATCGCTTCATACGCATTACTCACTATGATGGTCGCGCAAGTCTGTAATTTAAAACTTGGTGATTTTGTGCATACTTTAGGTGATGCGCATATTTATACCAATCACATGGAACAAGTGAAAGAGCAGCTGTCACGCGCACCAAAAGCGCTCCCAAATATGCTTATAAATCCTGAAGTGAATGACATTTTTAATTTTAAATTTGAAGATTTCACGCTAGAAAATTACGATCCATACCCTGCTATTCAAGCAAAAGTCGCGGTTTAATCCGCAATTTTAAAATAATTGGTTGTATACAGCCATGAGCTGGTTGCATACAACCAAAATGTAATAATTATGTAATTAATCAAATACATAAGAATTTTCAGTAAGTTTTTAGGTACAATATTTGCTTGATATTTTGTAGAAGTCATCACAAATTAGTGTGTTTAATTTCTATATTAACTGAAAACTGGAGATTATTATGTTTCGTTTAACGATGGGTGCTACCTTAATAGCAACTGCTTTTTTTACAAATAACGTTATGGCGGAACAGGCTGGTATTAACCCAAAACCTTACGATAGCCTTGGTAAATGCGTTAAAGCAGCACTTGCCAAACATGATGGTAAAATTGTAAAAGTTGAATTGAAGTCTGAAAAACATACGCCACTATACGAGTTTGACATTGAGTCAGCAGATGGCACAGCTTGGGATGTTACTTGTAATGTTAAAACCAGCAAAATTACTGAAATTGAGCAAGAAGTAAAAACGGATGATGCAAAATTTAAAGCACTCGCTAAAGTAAGCGAAGCAGATGCAAAAGCAACTGCATTAGCTGCCCATCCAGGCACTATTGCTGAGACTGAGTATGAAATTGAAGCAGATGGTAAAGCAACTTATGAGTTTGATATTACTGAAGCAGACAAAGAAGAAATTAAAGTCGAAGTTGATGCGACAACAGGAAAAATTGTTGAAGTGAGCTATGAAGTTTACCAAGTGGGCGAAGAGAAATAATCTTTATTAACTCATCAAAGTAAATTACTAATTTTGATTGAAGATAATAAAAAAGGCGCCTTTAAGCGCCTTTTTTAATTGATAGCTTTAGTTTATTAAATGCAACTTAACGTAACATCAAGTAAGGAGTTTATCCAGTTTAGTGCACACACAACCCTTATATAATTATGTAACACTAAAAAGTCCTAGTGATAAATCTCCTTAGTGATCCTTATGCGATTACTGTGCCTTGTATTAATTCAAGCAATTATTTCTTTTAACTTATTGAATTTGAATATTTATTTTTATTTATCAATTAAATACGCACACTATAATTATGATGCAATATAGTTTCATATCAGCCATTTCGGTTGTAGGTAGCCACCAACTTTACAAGCAATTTTTAAGTGGCTCTTTAGTTTTATATGCGCTTATGCAGTCATCAGTCTAGTCTTTGATAATTTACTATGTTGATTTAAATAAGTATTTTTTATTTAAAGCACTCTAATTTAAAGCACCCTAATCCGTTGGGGTGCTTTTTTATAGGCTAAACATTTCAAAAGATAAAAGTGATTACTCATGAAATTATAAATAGCCAAAGTATAATATTGTTTATGAAAAATCTATCTCTCATTGTTGCTGTAGCTGCGAATCAAGTGATTGGCATTAACAATACCTTACCTTGGCACTTGCCAGAAGACCTTAAAAATTTCCGCGCACTGACTACAGGCCATCATATTATTATGGGACGTAAAACCTATGAATCCCTTGGGCGTTTATTGCCTGGGCGTACTACTGTAATTGTGACGCGTAATAAAGACTATCAACTAGAAGGCGCATTGATTGCACACTCATTAGAGGCGGCAATTACGATGTGTGAAAGCGATACGGAAGCTTTTATTATTGGCGGTGCAGAGCTTTATCGAGATGGGCTGAAACACGCCAATAAACTCTATATCACCGAGGTTGAAATTGAGGTTAATGGAGATGCATTCTTTCCAACAATTGATTTGCATCAGTGGCAACAAACCTCGCGAGAAGCACATACTTCTGCACAAGGTTTATTGTTTAGCTACGTTACCTATACAAAACTTATATGAAGTCACTCATATAAAATAATTTACAGATTTATTGCTCAACACAATCCACGTAATAAATGGCTTTACCATCTACGATTTGTTTCACTAAACCGTGATTATCCGTTTCAAAGCCAGGAAATTTTTCATTAAAATCACGTGCAAACTTTAAGTAATCCACAATAATCTTATTAAATTGCTCGCCAGGTATGAGCAATGGAATGCCTGGTGGGTAGGGCGTTAAAAGTACCGCAGTAATACGGCCTTCTAGGTCATCGATTGGCACGCGGTCAATTTTACGGTGCGCCATTTTAGCAAAAGCATCCGTTGGCTTCATGGCAGGCACCATATCTGACAAATACATTTCAGTAGTCAAACGCGCAATGTCATGGGCTTTATACACAGCATGAATCTGTTTACATAGATCATGCAAGCCCATTTTTTCATAACGTGGTTGCTTTTGTACGAACTCGGGCAGGACTTTCCAAAGTGGCTGGTTTTTATCGTAATCATCTTTAAATTGTTGAAGTGCTGCTACCATCGTGTTCCAACGACCTTTGGTAATGCCAATGGTGAACATGATAAAGAATGAATATAAGCCAGTTTTTTCAACAATTACACCATGCTCAGCCAAGTATTTGGTCACAATGGC
>JACMNP010000017.1 GCA_014378495.1 Methylotenera sp.
ATAATAGCTATGATAATTAACTGATTAAAATAAAAAGGGTTAGCTTAGCTAACCCTTTTTTATTTAAGACAACTATTAAGTTTTAAATTACTTATTAAGCCTTAAACCGCCAAGTAAGGCTGCCACTGGCGCTTTACTGGTAGAGATAGATCTAATATTCACTTCTTTTTGTGCAATTACAGCTTCATAAGGCTTATCAAACCAAGGGTCAATAGTTTTCTTTTTAGCAGGTAAACGCTTAGTAGCTGTGGCATCTTGCGTAGCTCGAGTGTTGCTAGGTTTATGGCTACTGTCTTTGTTGCTACTTGCTGGCCTCGGTCTAGCCGTAGTTTTTTCAATTTCAACTACTTCTTTGGCGATTTCGCGTTTAATTAGCTTCTCGATTTCCACCATGTACTTATCTTCTTCAGGGCTGACGAATGAAATCGCAACTCCCAAAGCCCCGGCACGTCCTGTACGACCGATACGATGTACATAATCTTCTGGCGCACTTGGAATCTCATAGTTAATCACCATGGGTAATTCGCTAATATCTAAACCACGTGCGGCAACGTCAGTAGCAACCAGTGCTGTGACTGTGCCTGCTTTAAAAGCATCTAGTGCTTTAATACGTTCTTGCTGGGTTTTATCACCGTGAATCGCATCAGCGGCAATACCTTCACGCGCTAAGCTACGGCTTAGGCGGCTGGCAGTAATTTTGGTTTTGGTGAATATAATCACCTGTTTGGCATCTGCTGCCTTTAATAACTGTATCAGCAACGCTTCTTTATCACTTTGCGCGACTTGATAGACTTTTTGCGTCACGTTATCGTTCGTTGCATTACTACGCGCGACTTCGATTAACAGTGGCTTGGTTAAAAACTCATCCGCTAATTTTTTAATTTCATTTGAAAAGGTTGCAGAAAACATAAGATTTTGGCGCTGCTTAGGTAGCAACGCCAAAATACGTTTCAAATCAGGCATAAAGCCCATGTCTAACATTCTATCTGCTTCATCAAGCACTAACATTTGCACTTGATTTAGCTGTACTGTCTTTTGTTCAATATGATCCAACAAACGGCCAGGTGTTGCCACTAACACTTCTACCCCAGTTTTTAAATGTGGGGTTTGCGTTTTAATGTCTACACCGCCATACACCACAAGTGTGCGTAACGGCGTATGTTTTGCATAAGCACGTACACTTTCTTCTACTTGTATTGCCAGTTCGCGCGTTGGTACTAATATCAATGCACGCACTGGGTGTTTAGCAGGTGAGGCACTTGCACTGGCTAGTGGCAGCAATTTTTGTAGCAAGGGTAGCGCAAAGGCTGCAGTTTTACCTGTGCCCGTTTGCGCGCCTGCCATTAAATCACCCCCAGCCAATGCAACCGGAATTGCTTGTGCTTGAATTGGCGTAGGTGTGGTGTAACCAGACTCGGTTAGCGCTTTAAGTAATTGTGGCGCTAGACCTAAATCATCAAAGCCGAGACTGTCAAAACTTACTATTTCTGTCATTTGTTGGGTACTGTTCAATTAGATTAATTTCTCAGTGATACTAAAAGTTAAACAAAGCTACGTGGACGACGTGGAGCGCCGCTACCAGCTGCAGCATTGGCATTACCAAAGCTACGTGAATCGCTGTTAGAACGTGCAGGACGGCTATCAGCACTATCGCGACGAGGTGCTGATGTACGGTCACCTGAACTGCGATCACCACGTGGTGCATCTGTACGGCCTTCATAACGTTGACCTAACACACGGTTATCGCCACGATTTGCATCAGGGCGGTTACCACGGTTGTCACCGCGTGAATCACCACGGTTACTATCGCCACGTGGAGCACTTGCGCCATCACGTGGGAAAGGTTTTTTACCGAAGGCTACACTGTCACCAAAACTACGGTTCGGAGCGCCAGCGCTTGGACGATCAGAACGGCTACGATCACCACCAGCGTTTGAACGGTCACCAAAACTGCGTGGACGGTCGCCAGAAGGTCTTTCTGAGCGGTTCTCTGTTCTGCCGGCATAGCCAGCCGAGTTGCCATTTGCTTCGCGTGGTGCTGAATCGCGGTTGCCACGATTTTCACTGCTGCTATCACGACTAAAGCTAGGGCGCTCGCTACGTGAGTCACCACGGCTATCGCCACGATTGTCACCACGATTATTTTCGCGGCTAAAGCTACCACCACGGTCATCACGTGGTTTAAAGCCACCGCGACCACCTGGTTTATGACCATCACGGCGAATATCACCACGACCGCCAGGCGCATCCATTCTGATTGCACGTTTTGGCTCAAAACCTTCAACTACTGATGGGCTCATGCCATTACCAGTGAATTGTTCGATTTTGCGTAAAATGTGTCTGTCCATATTAGATGCAAATGAAATCGCGATACCTGTTTTACCAGCACGGCCAGTACGACCGATACGATGCACATAATCTTCAGCAAATTTTGGTAAATCATAGTTAATCACATGACTAATACCTTGCACATCAATACCACGCGCAGCAACATCAGTCGCTACTAGTACTTTAACATCGCCTTGACGCAATTTAGTTAACGTACGGTTACGTGCGCCTTGTGTCATGTCGCCATGTAACGCTGCTGTTTTGTGACCAGCTGCATATAAGTCTTCAGCCAATACATCAGCATGACGTTTAGTTGAGGTGAAAATAATCACTTGATTCACTTCAGGTGCAATCAATAAATGCTCAAGCAATTTGTTTTTGTGTGTCATGTCATCAACGTAGTGCAAGCGTTGCTCAATGTTGGCATGTTTTTCTTTTTGACCTGCCACTTGAATCGTTTTAGGATTTTTAAGAATCTGTTTAGCGATACGTGCAATGTCTCCATCTAAAGTTGCTGAGAACAATAGTGTTTGACGTTCAGCAGTCAATTGTTCACAAATACGCTCAACATCTGGCAAGAAGCCCATGTCTAACATACGGTCAGCTTCATCTAAAATCAACATTTGTAAACGTGATAGATCGATACGGCCACGCTCCATGTGATCTAACAAACGACCTGGTGTAGCGACTAAGATATCTAACGGTTGTGATAATAGTTTGTTTTGTAGCGGGTAAGGCATACCACCTACGATACTTACTGTACGAGCGCGTAAAAATTTACCGTATTTACGAGCAGCTTCGTTTACTTGCGCTGCAAGTTCACGTGTTGGTGTTAGTACTAAAATACGTGGGCCACGGCTTTTAGATTCATGTGGTGTTGCTAATAAGTTTAAAGCAGGCAACATAAACGCTGCAGTTTTACCTGTACCGGTTTGGGCAGAGGCCATTAGGTCGTGACCTTCAGTCACAACTGGAATTGCTTGGGCTTGGATAGCGGTTGGTGTAGTGTAGCCAGACTCTTCAATAGCACGAAGGATGGCAGGGTCAAGATTTAACGATTCAAAAGACAAGATAGTCCCTTTCAATAATAACAAAAAAGGGCGCAAGCAAATACGGACATATCAATTCAACATATGCGATTAGTTAAGCATATGTTTAAAACAATATAAACGCAGAGATTATTTTGGTTGAATTTTAAATATTGAGTTTAAACTCAAATATAGACAATCAAATTTATATCTCTTTACTAGCGCACGGGCACAGCCGCTAACCAGTAAAAATCAATAATTCGATTTCTTGCAATATTTAACTTATTGCGAGTTGCTTCAAAATTTCACGAGCAACAGTAGGGTCAGGGCAATGATTCAAGCAACTCACACAAAATCAAACTATGTTAAGTTGCGAATGAAGCGCGCAGTATAACCCTTTAAACTGGAATGTCAAATTAAATCGTCATGTAAAGTCAAATTGCTAAATTAAATAGTGGTTTAGTGTGTTAAAATCGCCGCCTTTATAACGAACTGGCTGCACCATATGACCACTACAGCGTCACGCAATTTAAGAAACGTCGCAATTATCGCCCACGTTGACCATGGTAAAACAACCATGGTAGACAAACTTTTACAACAAGCAGGTACATTTGCATCTCATCACGCTGTGGTTGAGCGCGTAATGGACTCGAATGATTTAGAAAAAGAACGTGGTATTACGATTTTAGCTAAAAATACTGCTGTAAATTATGAGGGTACTCATATTAATATCGTGGATACTCCGGGTCACGCCGACTTTGGTGGTGAAGTAGAGCGCGTGTTAGGTATGGTTGATGGCGTGGTGTTATTAGTAGATGCTGTTGAAGGCCCAATGCCGCAAACACGTTTTGTGACGAAAAAAGCGTTGGCACTTGGTTTAAAACCAATCGTAGTGATTAACAAGGTAGACCGTCCAGGTGCACGTACGGATTGGGTGATTAATCAAACGTTTGATTTGTTCGCTAATTTAGGCGCAACAGATGAGCAATTAGATTTTCCAGTGGTATATGCTTCTGCGATCAATGGCTATGCAATGCTAGATATGAAAGCGCCTTCTGACAACATGCGTGCGCTATTCGAAACGATTCTGAGCCATGTAGCACCTCCAGAAGGTGATAGCAGTGCACCATTACAATTACAAATTTCAGCATTAGATTATTCTACTTACACAGGCCGCCTTGGTGTTGGCCGTGTACGTAACGGTAAAATCAAAACTGGTCAACCAGTGACGATTATGAACGGCGATAAACAAATTGCTATGGGTAAAATCAACCAAGTGCTTGGTTTCCGTGGTTTAGAGCGCGTGCCAGTTGAAGAAGCTGAAGCAGGTGACATTGTTATTATTTCTGGTTTAGATGACTTAGGTATTGGCTTTACTATTTGCGACCGCGATAAACCTGTAGGTTTGCCGCACTTAGGCGTAGACGAGCCAACATTGACGATGGACTTTATGGTCAACACTTCACCATTAGCGGGTACTGAAGGTAAATTTGTTACTTCACGTCAAATTCGCGATCGTTTAACTAAAGAGCTCTTAGTCAACGTAGCTTTGCGTGTAGATGAAACTGAAGATGCTGATGTGTTCCGCGTTTCAGGTCGTGGTGAGTTGCACTTAACGATTTTATTAGAAACGATGCGCCGCGAAGGTTTCGAGATGGCTGTTGGTAAGCCAAAAGTGGTTTACCGTGAAATCGATGGTCAAAAATGTGAGCCATACGAAATCTTAACGGTAGATTTAGAAGATGAGCATCAAGGTGCAGCGATGGAGGAGTTAGGTCGTCGTCGTGGTGAAATGCAAAATATGGAATCTGATGGTAATGGTCGTACCCGTTTAGAATATAAAATCCCAGCACGTGGTTTGATTGGTTTTCAAGGTGAATTCTTAACGATGACACGCGGTACAGGCTTAATGGCGCATATTTTTGATGAATATGCACCAGTAAAAGCAGACATGCCAGGCCGTCGTAATGGTGTGTTAATTTCAGCTGAACACGGTGAAGCTGTTGCGTATGCATTGTGGAAATTGCAAGACCGTGGTCGTATGTTCTCAGTGCCTGGTGACAAACTTTACGAAGGTATGGTGATTGGTATTCACAGCCGTGATAACGATTTAATCGTGAACCCTATCAAAGGTAAACAATTAACCAACGTGCGTTCATCAGGTACTGATGAAGCGGTACGTTTGATTACTCCGATTGCTTTATCTTTAGAATCGGCAGTTGAGTTTATTGATGATGATGAGTTAGTTGAAATTACGCCCAAAACAATTCGTATCCGTAAGCGTTATTTGTTAGAGCATGAGCGTAAACGCGCGATTAAGGCATAAAAGCTTTAAGTAAAATAAAACCCAGCCTAGTGTTGGGTTTTTTGTTGGGCGGTAATAATTAGCACGTAAAAAGCTATTTTTAATAGCACTGCTTTTAAAAGAACTTTAATTACAAAGTACCGTGATTAAAGGTACCGTCATTAAAGCTACTATGAAAAGTTGTTAGCACCTTTGTATTTGCGCACAAAACATTCAAGCTCACTAGCCTCTAGCGCAGGGCTCGCCAAAAATCCTTGATACATATGGCAACCATGCGATTCCAAAAACGATAACTGAAACGCTGTTTCTACACCTTCAGCGACCACTTTAAGATTCAACGCTCTGCCTATGCCAATAATGGTAGCGGTGATTGCGCGATCATCTTTATCATCTTCAAGATCTGCCACGAATGAGCGGTCAATTTTTAATACATCAAGCGGAATGCGACGTAGGTAGGCGAGTGATGAATAACCAGCACCAAAATCATCAACGGCTAAACTAATACCTAATGCTTTGATTTGATATAGTTTTTTAATTGACTCAGACTCTCTTCGCATCAAGATGCCTTCAGTCAACTCCAATTCCAGATTTTTTGCTGGAAAGCCCGTTTTCTTCAAAATATCGCTAATCGTTTTAGTAATATCACTATGATAAAGTTGAGTTGCTGAAAGATTAACTGCAATTGATAGCTCGAAACCTTTATCAAGCCAGACTTTGCCTTGACGGCAAGCTTCATTAAGCACCCATTCCCCAAGCTTGTTGATGAGCCCAGTTTCTTCAGCGATACTGATAAACTCACTAGGCATGATCATTCCTTGATGGGGATCTATCCAACGGACTAATGCTTCAACACCAATCAAGTTGCCTGAAAATATATCAAATTTTGGTTAGTAATGCAGTTTTAACTCACCGTTACCAATCGCGTCACGTAATCTTGCTTCTAATTTAAAGCGTCTTCTTGCTTGATGCGTTAAGCTTTCAGAATAGTAGTTCGCAACACCTCGACCTGAACCTTTAGCCTGATATAAGGCCGCATCTGCGTGTTTTAGTAAATCCAAAGCGTTATCACCGTGATCAGGGTATAAGCTTATCCCTATACTCGTGCCTATATGCACTTCGGAATTATTTTTAAGTAACCAGCTTTGTTCTACGGCAGAAATAATGTTTTCTGCAACTTTAGCCACATATTCCAGCCGGCTGATGTTTTCTAGGAGTACCACAAATTCATCACCACCTAGCCTTGCTATGATGTCGTTACTTCTTAACTTGGTTTTTAATCTAGTCGCTAATTGCTGTAATAAATCATCGCCAGCTAAATGACCAAAACTATCGTTAATATTTTTAAATCGGTCTAAATCTAACAATAAAAGCGCAATTTTTTTGTCTTGGCGTTTCGCAACATCAATCGCATGTGAGATATGTGAAATCAGCATCATGCGATTAGGTAGGCCAGTCAATACATCATGATTGGCTAAAAACGCTAAACGTTCTTCCGTGTTTTTTAAGCTAGTAATGTCAGTAAACACACTCACATAATGTGTAATTTTGTGTTTGATATTTTTTACAGCGGTGATGCTTAAAATGCCAGGATGAACTTCACCATCTTTGCGACGATTCCAAATCTCGCTCTGGTAGATTCCCGTTTCTTTTAACGAGCGGTACATCTCAACAAAATATTCTTTATTATGTTTTCCAGAGTTAAGTATATTTGGATTTTTGCCCAATATTTCTTCTGCGGAATAGCCCTCAATATCAGTAAAGGCTTTATTGACCATAATGATATTCACATTACTATCTGTGACTAAAATTGATTCACGAGAGTTGTCTAATACCACTCCTGCCATCAGCAGACTTTCTTGCACGGTTTTAAGCTCGGTAATATCTGTTAATGTGCCTACATAACCATTAAAAATACCTTTATCATCATAACAAGGTTGCGCTTGGCTTTTTACCCATACAATTTGATTATTAGGATGTGAGAATCGGTACTCAATATCAAAAGCCACCTTATCATGTAAGCTCTTATTAAATGCCGCAATGACAGTTTTGCTATCTTCATGATGGATACTAGACGGTAGCGCTCTGCCATCAACTAACTCTTGAGCATTAGCCGCACTGACAGTGCGCCAGTTGTCGTTGTAATAAGTTAGCCTACCTTTTTTATCTGTTCTAAAGACGCCTGCTGGCGAATTGCTTGCGAGATTATGAAAGAGTGCTTCACTCTCCATCAACGCTTTTTCTGTTTTTTTGCGTTGATTCTCACTATCTTCGATTTCTAAAGCAAAAGAGATGTCAGACGCTAATTCATCTAATAAAGAAATTTCTTTTTTGCCGAAAGCTTGAGGGTCATTAGAGAATAAGCTGAAGTTACCAACTACTTTGCCATACTGCGCAATTGGTAGTGCTACCATTGAGCGATAGCCACTTTCTAATGCGCTAGCAACCCAGTGAGATTGATAATCCGCGGTGTTTAAGTCATTACAAATGATGTATTGGCCCTCTGTTATACATTGAATCGCAGGAATATTGTAATCATGCTTTTGTAAGTTAGCATCAAGCGATTCGATAAAGCTACAGGATGGCCCTGCATGTGTGACACATTTAAGTTCATTTCTGTCTTGTGTGAGCAAACCAACCCAAGCGAAATTAAAGCCGCCATCTTCTACTGCAATCTTACAAACTTCATTAAATAGCACTAAAGCGCTAGGTTTACGCGTGATCAATTGATTAGTATTGGTAATCATTGAGAGCAAACGATTAAGCGTAACAATTTCTCTATCTACTTTTTTAAACTCAGTGATGTCAGTATTCGTGCCAGAGATACGCGTCGCCTTTCCGTCTTTGTCGCGCAATATATACCCACGTGTCAATATCGGCACGTAATGATTATCTTTATGACGTAGGCGGAGCTCTACTTCATAATGTGAATTTTTGCCAGCCAGTACTTTGCTGATATATGATAGTGTTGGGTTGACATCAATTGGGTGCGTCAGGGTCTTCCAATATTCAGAATCAATAATGTCAGTGTTTTTATCGTAGCCTAACATTTCCCACCAACGTTGAGAATGGTGTGCTGTATTGGTCATCAAATCTAAATCCCACCAGCCATCGTTACTACCTTTTACGACTAACTCTAAACGTTCCTCAGATATTTCTAAAGCCTGTTCTGCAACTATCCTTTTCGTAATATCTTCAATCGCAACAACATAGGTTTCAATGTCTGCAGAGTCATTACGTACTGCGGTAACTTCTACACGTGCATAAATTAAATTGCCATTTTTGTGCAAAAAACGTTTTTCACGGGTGTAATGATTAATCTCACCTAGTTTAAGTTTCTTATAGTACTCATCGTCTAAAGGCACTTCATCGGCATGGCTTAAATCTATAAATTTAAGATTTTTTAGTTCTTTTGCAGAATAGCCAAATATTTCACTCAAGCGAGGATTGACCTCTATCCATTTGCGGCTTGATGCATTGACTGTTCCGGTACCGATAAAAGGCGTGCTATGGAATTTATTCAGTAATTTGTTGAGCTCAGCATCTTTCAGCGCAAGTGCAAGTTTATAAGCAGATTTTTGTTGTTTCCAGAGTAAATACAATACGATACTAATAATAATCACTGCAATCATCGCAGCTAACCTAATAGTTAACAGCAGATTATTTAATCCAGACATGACCTCATCTTGAGCAACTTCAGTTAAAAAGTACCATGAAGTTCCTGCAATCTGTGTACTTGCACCAAAAGCCATGTTACCCACTAAATTACTTCCTACAGAAGTTGATTTTTTTAGGCTATATAAATTATTTTTGGTGACTTTTAGGTGATGTATACCACTTCCATTAAAGTCATCACGCGTGGCATCTACAACAATAATATTGTCGCCATCATTTTTAACGAGCATCGCATCTGACGTTTTACTATTGGTTGGCCACATTTGCAGTGTTGGTAAAATTGGTTGATAAAATCCAGTTTGAATCAACACGAAGGCAATAAGTGTGGTGCGACCATCTTTATAATTTACGATTGGGGCTAAGACTTGTAGGTTAAGTTTTTCTTATAATCTATAAAGAAGTCGCCATGCCTTGTTTGGTAGTTCGCCTTAACTTCTTTGATTAAATTTTGGTCTACATTGTAATCAGATACTTTGCCTTTACTCAAAGATTCACCGGTTTGCAATACAACCGCACCATTAATATTCAGCAGTGAAACGCTTTCGTAGTGATAGGATGAAATGAGTGATTCAAAGCGCGCTTTGATGATTTTTGCACTCAGTGCATCGTGCGCTCGAATTTGTGATGCAATATCCTCAGAGAGTTGTCTATCGCTAGCAAGTACACTTGCATCGGCAACGCGATAATTAAGCCAGCGTGTCATTTGCTGTACTTTAATATTGGCAATACTTTGCAGATTGTTATAAGTTTGAAGTTCTAACTTAGGTAACTCATGTTTATAGATACCTAAATTGACTAGTGGAATCAACAATAAAATCACAAAAACCCAACTTAGATAAACCAGTTTGTTTTTGATAAATCGTTTGTTGTTAGGCACCCCAACTTCCTTATATACTTTTAAATTAATTAAAAGTATATGAAAGATTGCGCCACTGGCTACTAAAATGGACAAATCAATAAATAGATTTGTTGAGGTTGGAAGATAATTATTTCGCGGAAGATATGAAATTAAATCGTGTTTGTAGCTTAGAAAAATACCCCCAACTAAAAAATACAAAAAAGTAAATTTAGTAGGGTGTATCCATAAGAGTAATTTCTGAAAAAACTTTTTCAACTTTATATTTTTTTTCGACCTCAATTTGACTTGCAAGGCAGACTAAGCAACACCCTGACTCAATAGATAATCCTCGTAGTTACCTGTAAAGTCAATGATTTCATTGGCCTTGATTTCAATAATCCGCGTAGCGATTGAGCTCACAAATTCGCGGTCATGGCTTACAAAAAATAGCGTGCCTTTATATTTATCAAGCGCGGTATTTAGCGCTTCAATGGATTCCATATCCATGTGGTTGGTTGGCTCATCCATCAACATGACATTAGTTCTAGCTAACATCATTTTGCCGTAAAGCATGCGACCTTTTTCACCACCAGATAGTACTTTAACGGATTTTTTAGTATCGTCACCACCAAATAATAAACGCCCTAGCATACTGCGTACTACTTGGTCATCATCACCCACTTGTCTGTAATGCGACATCCATTCAAATAATTCTTCACCTTGCTCAAACTCGTATTCATGGTCTTGTGCAAAATAGCCTATATTGGCTTTTTCTGCCCATTTCACTTCGCCATGTTTTGGTTGTAAATCGCCAGCTAAGCAACGTAAAAACGTTGTTTTACCGATACCGTTTTCACCAATAATAGCGACTTTTTCACCTGCTTCAAACATCATATCGACGTCATTAAATAGCGGTTTATCAAAGCCATGGCTCAGTTTTTTCAGCTCAACCGCATTGCGATAAAGCTTTTCACGCTCATCATATTCAAAGCGGATAAATGGATATTGGCGGCTTGAAGGTTTGAATTCTTCAATTTTGATTTTATCGATTTTCTTAGCACGGCTGGTTGCCTGTTTAGCTTTAGAGGCATTGGCAGAGAAGCGACGCACAAAGTCTTGTAACTCCGCGACCATTTGCTTTGCTTTGTCATTATCTTTGGTCGCCTGCGCACGTGCAGCGGTACTGGCTTCCATGTAATCGTCATAATTACCTGGGTACATCGCGATTTTGCCGTAATCCATGTCGCAAGTGTGTGTACATACTTGGTTTAAAAAGTGTCTATCATGTGAAATAATCACCATAGTACAGTCGCGATTATTCAATACATCTTCTAACCAGCGAATCGTATTGATGTCCAAGTTATTGGTTGGCTCATCTAGCAATAGAATATCTGGGTTAGAAAATAGCGCTTGTACTAATAACACGCGCAATTTCCAACCTGGTGCAACAGCGCTCATTAAGCCGTTGTGTTGCTCAATGGGTATACCTACACCGAGTAGTAATTCACCAGCCCGTGCTTCTGCCGTGTAACCATCGTATTCAGCAAACACGCCTTCGAGTTCAGCGGCCTTCATGTAGTCGTCTTCTGTGGCTTCTAAATTTGCATAGATAGCATTTTTATCTACATTTGCTTTCCACATTTCTTCATGACCCATCATCACCACGTCCAACACACGTTGGTCTTCGTAGGCAAACTGGTCTTGATGTAGAAACGCCATGCGCTCATGGCTATCAATTGAGATATTACCTGCGCTAGGGACCAATTCTCCCGCTAGTACTTTCATGTATGTAGATTTTCCACAGCCATTGGCACCAATTAAACCATAACGATTATTATCGCCAAATTTAACTGAAACATTTTCAAACAGTGGCTTTGCGCCAAATTGTACGGTGATATTGTTGCTGATTAACACGGTTACTTCCTTAAATTTTAATGCTTAATGATTTATTAATATTGAGTATTCTTATAGCTTATTCTGAAAATTTGTTTTGAATGACGATTTCATTCATCGCAAGTTGGCCGCTACGTGGCGATGCTGGTTTTATGGCTTTACCAACCGTGACAAACATCACAGGTGTATGGTCTGCGGGTAAATTAATGAGTTTTGCGACTACATCAAAGTCAAACCCATCCATCGGGCAAGTATCGTAGCCCATCTCTTTAGCAGCTAACATAATAGTCATCGCGGCCATGCCACATGAGCGCATAGCTTCATCGCGCTGTGCTTGCTCATTACCAGTGTAATAATGTTTGATAGCGGGGACTAAAATATCAGAAACCGCTTGCGGTGCATTTTTCCAGTAACGCTCAGGTTGTTTTTCCCAAGCTTTTAAATCGGCCGTAATCACAATCAATAATGAGGCTTCTTCAACCTGCGCTTGATTCCAACTCACTGCACGAATCTGTTGGCGCAATACGGGGTCTGTGACTAATACAAAGCGCCAATGTTGAATATTAAACGCGGTAGGCGTCAACATCGCCAATGACATCAACTGATCAATTTCAGTAGCTGTCATTTTATGATGGATATCAAAATATTTAATCGACCTACGTGTTTCTATCGCACTAATAACATTCATGGGTTACGTTCATTTCTATATTTTTAATATGTTTATCTTTTATACGCTATCAATAGCTTATCTTAATTATTTCTAAGTTCAAGTCGCCAGCAGGGCGCTTCCAAACAACGCTATCACCTACTTTATGGCCAATTAGTGCTTTTGCTAATGGTGAGACCCAGCTTACCTTTTGTAATGCAATATCTGATTCATCTTCACCTACTATGCTAAATAGTTGGTGTTCGCCTTCGTCATATACAACCTCTACCGTTGCGCCAAACAGCACCTGACTTTTAGGTTGATTAGTAGGCTCTACTAAAATTGCATGCTCTAAGCGTGCTTGCAAGTAGCGCAAATCTCTATCTATCATACCCAGCCGCTGTTGAATCACAGCATCTTCATTTTGGGGTGTTAACTCTTGTCGTTCTTGGTCAAGCTCGGCGGATTGCATTTGCAGTTGTTGTAACCCTGCAGGTGTCACATAGTTTGGGTGTTCGCTAAGAGGGCGCTCAGGTAAGTCAGTGCCGGCATGTTCTAAGTCATCCTCTTTAACAAAGCCGCGACTCATGTTTTGCAACCATCTTTCACTAAGTATTTAACGGCTATTCCCATTCTATGGTCGCAGGTGGTTTGCCTGAAATATCATATACCACGCGATTAATACCACGTACTTCGTTAATAATTCTATTTGATACTTTACCTAATAAATCATATGGCAACTCTGCCCAATGCGCAGTCATAAAGTCGCTTGTGACTACTGCGCGTAAAGCGACTACGTAATCATAAGTACGACCATCGCCCATCACACCGACTGATTTTACTGGTAAAAATACCGCAAAAGCTTGGCTGGTAAGCTCATACCAAGTTTTGCCTGACGCAGCATCTTTGGTATTTCGCAAC
>JACMNP010000124.1 GCA_014378495.1 Methylotenera sp.
GATGCTAATGGGTATTGCTACCAAAAACTCAATTTTGTTGGTGGAATATGCAATTCTTGCACAGCGTGAACACGGTTTAAGTCGTTTTGATGCCCTGATAGATGCTTGCCATAAGCGTGCTCGGCCTATTGTGATGACCACTATTGCCATGGGTGCTGGTATGCTACCTATTGCTGCAGGTTGGAGTGCGGGTGATACTTCATTTCGCTCACCAATGGCCGTAGCTGTAATCGGTGGTTTGATTACCTCTACTTTTTTAAGCTTATTGATTATTCCATCTGTGTTTACTTATGTGGATGATTTTAAAAAGTTATTTAAAAAGAAGCACCTTTAAGATATTTTTAAGTAGTGGTTTCCATATACCGATTAAAAGATACCAGTACCTGTAGGCCCCGAATATTTTCTTCATCTAATATAGCAATACTAGCACCATGCAAGTTGGCAATTTCTTTCACAATCGCTAATCCTAGACCACTGCCTTCTTGACCAGAACCCATGACTCGATGGAATCGATCAAATATTTTATCGCGCTCTTCCAAGCTAACACCAGGGCCATTATCCGTGACTTTTAATTCAACCGTACTAATCGTTGCATTGATTGCTACTGTGACTTTGCCGCCATCTTGAGTGTAAAGAATGGCGTTATCCAGCAGGTTATATAGCAATGCTTTGAGGCGCTCGGCGTTCCCTATCATTAAAGCGGGCATTTCGCTAGATTCAAATCCTAAATCTATTTCTTTTTGAATGGCGGTTGGCGCCATTTCAGAAGCCACTTCTTTTGCAATTAAATTTAAATCAATAGTAGTCATTTTGATCATCGCAATGGCTTCAGGTTGGCTCTTTGCTAGTACTAATAATTGATTAACAATATGTAGTAAACGATCTAGACTCTGATGCACTTTTGGTAACGTAGATTCTAATATTTGCGGATTACCACCAAGCTCAGCCAGCTCTAATTGCGCTTGTGCTCCAGCAAGTGGAGTTCTAAGCTGATGCGCAGCATCCGCTATGAAGCGGTTTTGTACTGAAATTAAATTTTGTAACTGCCTCATTAAATTATTGACTGAGTTTGCAACCAAAAAAACCTCTTCTGGAATGTTGGGCAAATCGATCGGGCTTAAATTCTGCTCAGATCTTTTTGATACTGCATTTTGTAAGTCACTTAAAGGGGCTAAGCCTTTTTTAACGCTAATTGAAATAATTAAAAAAGAAACGAATACTAATATTAGCTGTGGCACAACGATGCCGAATAAAATCTTATTAGCAATGGCATTGCGTCGATGCAGTGTAACGGCTACTTGAATATTTATTTTTTGTGTATCTGAGGGATTTTCTATTGCAAGAATTGAACGTACTACTCTAAATTTTTCATGATTGACTTCAATAAAAAAGAAGTAGGGTTTTGAGTTGGTTTTTGATATTTTATTTTTAGAGCTTTCTATGAGCGTTTTGCTACCACTTAATAGAACGCCATTTTCATCGGTAACGCTATATAACACTTTGTCTACGTCATCATTGAGTAAAATTCTGCTGGCATTCTCGAGTATTTCAAAATTCTTGGCACCTAACCCAGATAATCTTAAATAATCAGAGATGTCATCTACAGAACCGTATAAATCAGCATCCAGCTCTTTTTCTAAAGCATTGACTGCAAGTCTGTGAAGCATCGTACTGTCGACTAAAATTAATAAAAGCATCAATGGCATAAACCAGCTTAATATTTTTTTTCTTAAAGAAGCTTGATTGTGATACATGGTATTACCTTTATAAATTATTTTTTTTAAGCCTTCGGTTCTTGCTTATCAAGCATGTAACCCAAGCCTCTAACTGTGCGAATTTCTAAACCTATAGTCATTAGCTTTTTTCTCAGTCTATGCATATAAACTTCAATAGCGTTAATTCCTAAGCTGTCATCCCAATCACTGATATTTTCAAGCAGACTCTCTTTACTGACTAGCTTACCTACACGTAATAAGAGCGTTTCTAATAAACCAAGTTCTCTCGGAGAAAGTGCAAAAGGCTGATTTTGGTAGGTAACCAAGCGATCCTTAATGTGCAATGTCAACGGTGGATATTCAATGGATGTTGCTAAAACTGCATGATGCCTACGCATTTGCGCACGTAGTCTAGCCGCTAATTCTGCGAGCTTGATTGGCTTAATTAAGTAATCATCTGCACCAAAATCAAGACCCGCAATACGATCTTCAAGGCTATCTCGAGCAGTCAAAATTATCACGCTGGTCGGATGTTTTCTAGCACGCAACCTTTTGAGTACCACTAAGCCATCCATATTTGGTAAGCCTAAATCAAGTATGACCACCTCATATACATCGTCATGTAAGGCTAAATCCGCTTGCTTACCATCTTTGGCCCAGTCAACGGCATATCCATTATTTCTTAAATAAATACTGGTCGCATCGCCAAGAATTTCATCGTCTTCAATTAATAAGATACGCATAAATTTTAATTAAATTACCTTAAGTACTGTAAGTAAATCGTAAGTGATATTTGCACATAATTACTTACATTTAAATTACATGTATTTGAATGCTAAAAATGAAAATTAAACATCATGAAAAATACTAAGCTTTACTTTTTTGCCCACCATTATTGGGATGCAGTGCCAGTGTTATGGGGCTTGATACATTTCGCTTACCTATTGTTAATGCTAACTGCATTTAATTATTTGCCATGGTGGGCTAATGCGTTAACTGGTAGTTTTTATGCATTTAGCATCTCATGGAATATAAATAGTGTATCGCATAACTTTATTCATAACGCTTACTTTAAAGCGAACAGCCTAAATCATTGTTTTAGTTTTTTAGAATCGATTACTTTAGGTTTTTCTCAAAGAATGTACGAGCACGTGCATCGACAACATCATATTGGTAATAACGATCGTATTGGCGATGATGGTAAGACCGTAGATTGGATTTCCTTTTACCAACATGGCGTAAATGGTAATCCAGAATCTGCACTTAAGTATGCATTACTCAGTTTTTTTCGGGATGATCCCAAGCGTATCACGCAAGGTATTAGGCGGCTGAACCCATTGCTTGCGAAATTTGCCATATTTGAACTGGTATTTGTATTTGTAATGATAGGCATTTTATTTTTGATCAACTGGAAACTAGGTCTATTTTTTGTTGGCTTTCACTATTTAGGCCACTCATTAACCGCGATGAATGGCTATTACGAACATTTTGGCGCTAATCCTGATAAACCTATAGCTTGGGGTGTGAGTTGCTACAACACCTTATTTAACTGGTTGTGGCTGAATAATGGCTACCATGCCGAACATCATTTTCGCCCTAAACATCATTGGACTAGGATGCGCGAATTACATGTACAAATTGCAGATAAACAACAAGCCGAAGGGGTGCGTGTGATTACTTGGCCGCATCAATTTGGTTTTTTAGCGAACTCAAAAGGTAAACATTAACCTATGGCTACGAATAGAAAGCAGCGTTTTATTTTTGCACACTCTTACTGGGATATTTTACCAACGCTTGCTGGTATCGCTCATTTTGTGTATTTAATTGCCATGTTTGTTTTGTTCCCACAGTTATCTTGGTGGCAGAATTTGTTACTAGGCTTGGTGTATGCCGTCAGTATTTCTTGGAATATCAATGGCGTGGCACATTTCTTTATTCATAACGCTTATTTTAAAGCAGGTTTTTTGAACCGCGCTTTCAGCTTGATGCAGTCTCTCACCATGGCATTTTCACAAACTTTTTATGACAATGTACATCGTCGTCATCACTCAGGTAATAGTGATTTGCAGGACGAAAAGGGCGATACGGTAGATTGGTTATCTATTTACCGTTACGGTAAAAATGGCCAGCCAGAAAACGTATGGGCATACTCCTTAAAGAGTTTTTTTAGAGATGAACCAGGCGTCATTTTTAATGAAATCAAACGACGTAACGTAAATTTGGCTTGGTTTGGCGTATTTGAAATCGCGTGTGTGATTTTAATGGTACTGGCTGGGTTTATTCTTAACTGGAAATTCATGTTATTTATGATTCCATTCTATTATTTAGGCAATAGTCTATCTTCACTCAATGGTTTTTACGAGCATTATCGTGGCAACCCAGATCTGCCTATTGCATGGGGCGTTAGTAGTTATCACTGGCTCTATAACGTCACTTGGTTTAATAACGGCTATCACGCCGAGCACCATTATCGCCCTAAACATCATTGGAGCAAAATGCGTGAGTTGCATGATGAGATTGCTGAAAAGCAGCAAGCGGCTGGCGTGCGCGTGATCCAATGGCCTCACGCATTGGGCTTTCTAGAGAGTTGATTAGCGTAAGTGGTTTGTAAGTTTATTCTATTAAGATTCTTACATAACTTAAATCAAATGAAAGTGTAAATACATGTTATTTGTGATTGATTTTGACGGCACACTATCAGTAGGCGATACCGTAGATGCCATGCTGGAACGCTTTGCTGATGATAAATGGAAGGATCTCGAAGCTGATTGGTTAAAGGGAGAAATTACCGCCATTGACTGCATGAAGCAGCAGCTAGATTTGGTAGAAGTAGACCAAGTAACACTTGAGAAATTTTTCCGCAGCATTCAACTAGATGCCAGTTTCATTCCATTTCATAAGTACATCAGCCAATTTGCTAAAGTGGCGATTGTCAGTGATGGTTTAGATCATGCCATAGATGTTGCAACCCATAATGCAGCGATTCCTAAAATGCCTATCTATGCCAATAAACTGCATTTTAAGCCTAACGGCGTTTCAATCAGTTATCCATTTCGTAATCCAGATTGCAAGGCGGGTAACGGGGTATGTAAATGTCAAATCGCAGAACAATTATCTGAAGATGTTGGCGGGCCAGTGGTGTTGGTCGGTGATGGAAAGTCAGATTATTGCTTGGCAAAGCATGCAGATATTGTGTTTGCTAAGGGCAAACTTATTAAGCACTGTGAACAAGAAAACATACCGTTTAGACGCTTTCAAACATTTGCAGAAGTATTGGAAGTCGTCAAGAAATGGGATATTGCTAGCAAGCGTTTAAGTAATATGGCAGTCAAAAACCAAGTCGCATAATGCATCAACATTTCATCTTCATTAAATTTTTAAGCACGAAAGAACCTATCTGATGGATCGCAAAATAATCGAAATTTTAGAAAAAAATGATAAGTATTGTTCACACGGCGATACCGTGAATTATGCAGATCCCCCAAAGGTATTTGAGAATTGTAAGGGCAGTTTTTTATTCGACGAAAATAAAACACCTTATTTAGATTGGCAAATGTGGTATTCAGCCGTGAATTTTGGCTATAAAAATAAACGACTAAATGATGTGATGCATAAGCAAGTGGATGCACTGCCGCAGTTAGCCAGCCAATATTTACATAAAGAAAAAGTCGATCTGGCTGAAATTATTTGTAAATATATGGAAGATAAATATGGTGAAAAAGGCCGTGTACACTTTAACGTAGGTGGAGCACAGGCGGTAGAAGATTCATTAAAGTTAGTACGAAATCATACCGGTAAGACTCATCAATTTGCATTTATGGGTGGCTATCATGGCCGTACGCTAGGGGCTTCTGCCATTACCTCTAGCTACCGCTATCGTCGCCGTTTTGGTAACTTTTCAGATCGCGCGCATTTTGTGCCATATCCATACTGCTTCCGTTGCCCGTACGATATGAAAATAGAAACTTGCGATACGTATTGTCATAAAGAGTTTGAAAAATTGTTTGAAACAGAATATCAATCTGTTTGGGATACTAAAGCGCAAGAATGTGAATTTGGTGCATTTTACATTGAGCCGATGCAGGGTACTGGGGGTTACATCATCCCTCCAGATGGCTATATGGAAAAACTACAAGCCAGCCTTAAAAAACGTAATGTGTTATTAGTGGCAGATGAAATTCAAATGGGCGTATATCGCACTGGTAAATTATGGTCTTGGGAGAACTTTGGCATCGTGCCCGATGTATTCGTCTTCGGTAAAGCGATTACCAACGGGCTGAATCCACTATCAGGTATTTGGGCGAAAGAAGAATATATTAATCCTGAGAAATTTCCTCCTGGGACTACTCATTCAACCTTCGCATCGAATCCATTAGGCACTGCGGTGGCGTTAGAAGTGATGAAAATGACGCAAGACCCTGACTTTGAGTCGCAAGTACTTGAACGTGGAGCATACTTTTTAAAACGCATTCAAGAACTAAAATCACGATGGAAAGTAGTGGGTGATGTGAGTGGTTTAGGCTTAGCTTTACGTATTGAGTTGTGTACAGAAGACGGCTTTACTGCTAGCCGTGAGCTTGCCGACCAAATGTTTAATGAAGGCCTCAAAGGTGATATCGACATAGACGGAAAAATGTACGGCTTAGTACTGGATATCGGTGGCTATCAAAAAAATGTCATTACTTTAGCGCCTTCATTACTGATTACTAATGAAGAGATTGATTTAGGGATTCGGTTATTTGAATCACTACTTAAACGCTGTGGCGCGCAGTAGTTTGAATAGAAA